>NZ_RCNW01000217.1:0-38837 GCF_004307605.1 Pseudomonas sp. Sample_24 | reverse complement strand
GTACAACGACAACAAGCGCATCTACGTCATGGGCGAGGTCAACCAGCCGCGCGCGTTGAGCTTCAAGACCGCCACCATGAACCTGTCCGATGTCCTCGGCTCGGTTGGCGGCTTGAGTCAGACCACTTCCAACGGCAACGCGGTCTACGTCATCCGCGGCGTTGAAAACCTCGACGTGGAGCCGGCGAAGATCTACCAGTTGAACGCTCAATCGCCGACCGCCATGGCGCTCGCCACGCACTTCGAAGTGCGCCCTCAGGACGTTGTCTATGTCGGGCCTGCCAACGTGACTCGCTGGAACCGCTTCATCAGCCAATTGGTGCCATCGGCGTCGATTGTCGGTACGGGTGCTTCCGCTGCGAAGAACTGGAGCGAATACAGTAACAACAGCAAATAAGGTCGCCGACAGTGAACACGTTGAAAGTTGGCGTCTGCCTGAGCGCGGCCCTGTTGTTGTGTGGCTGCAACCCGTTGATGAACGCTTCGTTGAACAACCTCAAATCGGCGGTGATCGGACCGGATGAGGTGGACGTGACCCCGGCCCAGGTGGCCGAGGTCAACTATCCGCAGATCAAACTGACCACGCCGTCCGGCTCCGGGGTATTGGCGCTGGTGCGCGAGCGTGAAGACCTGCAGTTCTGGGTCGCCTCCGGCAAACAAGTGCTGCTGCTGCGCAATGGTCTTGCCGTGCGCAGCATTGGCCTGGGCCAGGAGGGTGATCTGGACGGCACGCGTCTGCCGGACACCTCACCGTTCAAGCAAGGCCTTCATCAAGTCGCCGATGGCTACACCTCCCGGCGCTGGATCGATCTCTACAAGGGCCAGGAAGTGGGAGTGATCGTTAATAGCCGCTTCTCCCGAAAGTCCATGGACACCCTGACCATTCTCAACAAGGAATACAGCGTGCTGCGTGTCGATGAGCAGATTGATGCCCCGGCCATCGGTCTGCGGGCGACCAATCGTTATTGGGTCGATCCCGTCGACGGTTTCATTGTGCAGAGCGAGCAACAGCTGACGGCGCAGTTGCGCGTCAGGATCGTGCAGCTGACCCCCAACCGCAGGCATGTCCCGTGAAGCGCTTGAGAACGCTATCGGCGTGTTTACTGTTGATCACCAGCGTGAGCCAGGCCGCTGTCACGGTCACCGGTGACGTCGCCAACCCCGGGCCGGTCGAGCTCTCGGCAGGCGGGCGTTTGCTCGATGTGATCAACGTGGCCGTGCCCAATGCCGAAGGTTATTGGCTGGCGGGTGTGTTGTTGCGTCAGTCGTTGCTGCAAGAGCAGGCTCGGCTCAAGGCGGGCGTGTTGTTTGATCTGGACGTTTTGCAGCGCATGGCTTCGCTCTTCGACAAACCAGGCCGTGCAGCGCTGGCAGTGCGTTTGTCCGAGCAAGTGCGGCAGATGCCGGTCACCGGGCGACAGATCGCCAATCTGGATCCGGTCGCAGTGGAAGTCGGCTTCGCGCGCAACATTCGTCTCGACGATGGCGATCGCCTGATTTACCCGAAACGTGTCGATGAAGTCGAAGTGCTCGGTGCTGTCGCTGAAACCTGCCACTTGCCATATCAGCCGTTACTGGAGGCTCGCGAGTATCTGCAAGGTTGCACGCCGCTGGACGATGCCGAGGCCGATTACCTATGGCTGATTCAGCCCGACGGCGTGGTCCGGCGGGTGGGTATTGCGCACTGGAATCGCGAGAGCGGGCACTTTCCCGTTGCCGGCAGCAAGATTCTGGTGCCGGTCAAAAACGATGACCTTGATCCGCCTGTCCCTGAACTGAATCAGCAGTTGGCCGAATTCATTGCCACGCAGCTGGCTGAGGTGGTTCGTTGAATTTACGTTTTGCAGCCGTATTGTTATTGCCGTGTGGTCTGGCTTATGCAGAACCACGTATTACTCAGAATGATTTTGGTGGCGCTGGTTTGTTGCAAACGCCGACCGCGCGGATGTTGCCGGCCGGTGAGTTGAGCGTGAATGCCAACCGTACCGATCCCTATAGCCGATACAGCGTGTCGCTTCAGCCGTTCGAATGGCTGGAAGGTTCGTTCCGCTATACCGCCATCACCAACCGCCCTTACGGCCCCGACTCGCTGAGTGGCAGCCAGAGCTATAAGGACAAGGCGGTCGATATCAAGGCCCGACTGTGGGAAGAGAGCCATTGGGCGCCGGAAGTGGCGCTGGGCTTTCGAGACATCGGTGGTACCGGTCTGTTCTCCAGTGAGTTTGTGGTTGCCAACAAACGCTATGACGATTTCGATTTCAGCGCCGGCATTGCCTGGGGTTACCTGGGCAATCGAGGCGACTTCGATAACCCGCTGGGCGAGCTCGCTGACCGCTTCAATACCCGGCCCGACAGCGAAGGTACCGGCGACGTCAACGCCGGGTCGTATTTTCGCGGCAAGCCTTCTTTGTTCGGCGGTGTGAGTTATCAGACGCCATGGGATCGGCTCAGTCTGAAACTGGAATACGAAGGCAACGATTACAAGCACGAACCCAAGGACAACGAAATCAAGCAGGATTCGCCGATCAACCTCGGTGCGGTGTTCAAACTGACCGACTCGATCGACGTCAGTGCTGCGTGGGAGCGCGGCAACACCGCGATGTTTGGCGTCACCTTCCACACCAATTTCGTCAGCCGCAAGGCGCCGGCGAAGACCTTCGATCCGCCGGCTGAACCGCTACCGGCGAAGGCGCCGAGTACGCAAATGCAGCAGGTCGATTGGGCCGATGTGTCAAGGCGCCTGCAGCAAAACGCCGGCTACAAGGTTGAGCGCATCAGCCAGCGCGGGTCGGAATTGTTCGTCTATGGCGAACAGCAGCGTTATTTCCATTCCGCCAAAGCGGTTGGCCGGGCGAGCCGGATTCTGGACAACAGCGTCAACGACGACATCGACTGGTTCACCGTGGTGAACAAGCGCTACGACCTGCCGCTGGAAGAGACCAGCGTGCCTCGGCAAACCTTCCGTGAGGTGATCAACAACGAGGAGCCATTGCAATCGCTGCATCGCACCACCGAGATCAACCCGGCGATGCCGCACAACGAAAAAACCCTCTACACCGAAGCCCTTCAACCATTCAGCTATGGCGTCGGGCTGGGCTTCAAGCAGAACGTCGGCGGTCCTGATGGCTTGCTCTATCAATTCAGTGCCGACGCGGACGCAGAATACCGCTTCAACCGCAACACTTGGTGGAGCGGTTTGCTCAGTGCCAATCTGGCGAACAACTTTGACAAGTTCACCTATGACGCTCCCAGCGACTTGCCCCGTGTGCGCACGGACTTGCGCCAGTACCTGACGACTTCCGAAGTGACCATGCCGTTGTTCCAGGTCAGTCACGCCGAACAGTTGGACAAAGATTTGTACGGCATGGTCTACGGCGGCTATCTGGAATCAATGTTCGCCGGGGTAGGTGGCGAGGTGCTGTTTCGCCCGACCGGCGAGCGCTGGTCGCTGGGCGCGGACTTGAACTACGTGCGTCAGCGCGAATTCGACCAGGGCTTTGGGCTGCGAGATTATTCGATCGTCACCGGGCACATCACCGGCTACACCGACTTGCCGTTCGATACGCTCGCGGCAGTCAGTGTCGGGCGTTATCTGGCCGGTGACTGGGGCGGCACGCTGGATATCTCGAAGGAGTTTTCCAATGGTGTGCGATTTGGCGCCTGGGCAACGATTACGACTGCTACTGGCGCCGAATATGGCGAAGGTAGCTTTGACAAAGGCATCTATCTCTCGATCCCGTTCGACGAACTGATGAGCATGTCGACCATGCGTCGCGCCAACCTCGTCTGGTCGCCACTGACCCGGGACGGCGGTGCACGACTCAATCGCAGCTTTCAGTTGCACTCCATGACCGACAGCCGTGACGACGACATGTTCTATCGCAACTTCGAGAAGATCACTGAGTAACACCTGGCTCGTACCTCGAAGCTGCAGGGGCGAGCCTGCTGGCGATGGCGTCAGCAACATCCAGCTTCAATGCTGACTGACCCGACGCCATCGCCAGCAGGCTGGCTGCTAAACTGCTCATTGCCGTACCCGATACCCAAATCACCCCCGATACCCTGTGGCAGCAAGCTTGCTGGCGATGACGTCAGCCCAGTCGACACAACCTTGCCTGCCACGCCATCGCTTCCACGAATTGCGCCCACAAAAAAGGGGACTTGCGTCCCCTTGCGGTGTTGCGCTGTGCAACGCTAATCCATCAGTAGATGTCCTTCGACAGCAACGTGAACGGCGTCTTCACCAGGATCTTCAGGTCCAGCCACAACGACCAGTTATTGATGTACTTGAGGTCGATCTCGACGCGCTTCTGCATCTTGTCGAGGGTATCGGTCTCGCCGCGGCAACCGTTGATCTGCGCCAGGCCGGTGATGCCCGGTTTGATTCGATGGCGCGCCATGTAAGCGAGGATTTTCCCGGAGTAGTAGTTGTTGTGCGCGACGGCGTGCGGCCGTGGACCCACCAACGCCATATGCCCTTGCAGCACATTGAAGAGTTGCGGCAGTTCATCCAGCGAAGTGCGGCGGATGAAGCGGCCAACGGCGGTGATACGCGAGTCGTTGCGGCTGGCCTGCTTGACCTCTTTGTCATCGTGGACGCGCATCGAGCGGAACTTCCAGACCTGAATCACCTTGCCGTTCCAGCCATGTCGGTCTTGCTTGAAGAACACCGGGCCGGGCGAGTTGAGTTTCACGGCCAGTGCGATGACCAGCAAAACCGGGCTCAACAGGATGATGGCCAGCAGCGCCACGCTTTTTTCCACCAGGCTTTTGCTCAGTGCAGCGGTCGGCCGGCTGGTCAGCGGGCTTTCGTTCAGGTAAATCGCCGGCAGACCGTCCACGACCTTCACCGAGTGATTGAGCAGCGTCAGACTGTTCAAGTCCGGGACCCAGACCACGTCAACGTTGGCACCGAGCAAATCGAGGTACATGGCTTCGATTTTGGCAGCTTCGGACAAGGGCAGGGTGATGTACAGGCGACGAATGTCATGGGCTTTGATCAGGTCCAGCAGATCTTCTTGAGCACCGACGACGCGCGGCGCGCCAGGCTCCAGCGATGGCACGCTGCCGTTGCTGACCAAGCCCACCAGTGGCAGGTTTTCCAGAAGACTCAGCTTGTTTGCCAGCCCCAGTGCCAGTTCGCCAGTGCCGACGATCAGGGTCTTGTGCTCGCTTTTGCGCGAACGCTGGTAGTACTTCGAAAACGCATGCAGGGGCGCATACAGCAATGCCTGGCCGAGGAAACCGTACACTGCCCAGCCAAGAATCACTTCCCGTGAAAACAGCGCATCGGCTTTGCAGATGAATGCAATGCAGGCCAGCGCAGCCATGGTCATGGACCAGCCCATGAACAGGCGTCCCAGCCCTGTCAGGTAGTTGTCTCTTTTTCGATATACACCGCTGAACGTGTAAGCCGGAACCGAGGCAAGTACCGCCAGCGTTGCGCACATTCGGTAGTAGAACTCGACCGAGCCAGTATGTCGCTCAGCAAGTATGAACAGCAGTGAAACAACAAAGCCCTGTGCCAATGCCCATTGGCCCCAAAAGGTTAGTCCCTTGAGGCCGGTGTTTCGATTGATACGAAGAGAAAGATCCATACGAATATCCCCAAAAGACGTCCATTCAGGTTTCGACAGTTGAAATCCGAGTTGTTAATAGACTTGTTATTGTTGTTGTAGCGAGGGTCCTGAGGTAACAACGCCGATATGCGGAACTGTCGTCAGTCAATAGACTAAGTTATCGGTGGGGATGCTGTCTGACGAGTTCTAACAAGGTGGCAAAGTGCCAACTTGTATTAAAAGCAAATAGTCGAACGTTAGAAATGGTCGATCAGCAGGGGGTGAATATTTGATGTTGTATTGGGTATTGTAGGAGGGGTGGAGGCAGGCGGGTTTGAATAGAGTTTTCAAGCGGGGAAAACAAACAAAGTGCTATTTTTATTGTTGTTGTCGCACTGTTGATGTTTGTGTTGTTTGTCCGGATCAGGCGTTCAGCACACCACTTCCTGGATCAGGCAGTAGCCGCGGTTTCTCACCGCACGAAACAACCGCTCACCATTGCTGGCACTTTTGAATTTATCTTGCAGTCGACTGAGGCACATCTCCAGACCGCGGTATTGCTCCGGTTCCCTGCCGATACTGAGGATCAGCTCATCTCGACTGACAACGCGTTCTTCATGGTTGAGCATTTTCCTGACGAGTGCAGTTTCCAGTCCGGTCAGGTTTATCTCGATACCCGCTTTCACCAGCGCGCCCTGATCATCGTCGAGTTGCCAGACTTCGCTGCAAGGTGCGTGACCTTCTATCGCTTGTGCGGTGTTACTGGCTTCCGCAATCATTGCCGGCTTGCCGTGAAAAGGATTTTCCGATTGCGCTGCCAGCCATTCAGATTCAAGGGTGGCCAATATTCTCTGCGTATCGTGTTCGATACTTTGCGCAACTTTTTTCCTTGTCACGCTTGGGTAAGTGAACTCCATCAGCACCGGGGCAGTAGAGGACGAGGCAACACCTTCAACAAACATTTGTGCCTGGGAGGTTCCGAATGAGTTGAAACGCTCACTGGACAGAATGCTCTCCAATTCGCGTTGCGACGTAGTGCTGTGGGTTACGACGACGAAATATTTTCTTGGGAGGGGTGTACTAATTTCCATGTCTCTCTCCTGAAGTACGCACCAAATTTGGCAAAAAATGATCGGCAGGGGAGTAGAGACTCCCTCGGAAGTAATCGAAAAGGCAGGGTTTGGGCGCAAAAATGGCCCTCGATAGGTTCCACGCGATCTGCTATAGAATGACTTCTTATTGTTATGGTTCAGTGTTGCCACGGTCATGGAGTCGATAAATTGGCATGAAGTATAAAATACAAATCAAACAATGAAACCGATATCTTTGTATAGTTGAAAAAACATTCCCTTAGATGATGTCAAAAAGCCCTTGAATTGCTGGCTCAGACAGTCGATATCAACCCTCTCATCAGGCGGTAGCCGTACCCCCGAATGCTCTGGATGGCGTTTGTACCGTACACGTCTTTGATTTTTCCGCGCAAGCGACTGATTGATTTTTCCAGTGCTCTGGGGTCGTAGAAATTGGTATTCAGACCCATGATGCCGGCGATTTCATCGTGACTTAGTATGTGGTTACTGGTTTGCGCAAATGCTTCCAGAATCTTCATTTCTGCAAATGAAATATCCAGTTTTTTGTCGGAGCCCAATAAGCAGATGCGGGTGGGGTCCAATATCAGATTGATATCCCTTTGCCATTCCTCACTGCTGAAAAAATCGGCAAGTAACTCGGCACTTTCTTCAGACAGGGTATTGAACTTGAGACAAAAGTCGGCCCCGGCAAGATAATATTTCATCTTGTTGAAGGTGCCGCGGCCTGTGATGACCGCACATATGATCGGTTTCAAATGGGTAGTGCGCAGGCTTTCCACCAGCGCAAGGCTTTCCTCGAGAGCCTGGGGGCTATCGATGATGATGAAGATGGCTCGATACGAACCTAAGTACTCGTTTTTCTTATACGAAAGTGTGTACGAACTGGCATCCAGTGCCATATCGGCCTGCACATGCCTTGCGATTAGCGCTCTAAAATGTTCAGCCACGCCACGCGTTCGACCCAGCGTGAGAACACCGGGTTCGTCGTTTGTCTGGCGCAGGCTTCTAGTCGCTAAGTTCCCTGTAAGCATCATGCATTGACTCGAATAGGTGCTGACATCGGGATGTTAAAGCACCGGTTCTCATCTGTGACTGACAATTGGTAACATTCAAGCGAATTTTAGACGTGGCTCTCGAGTTTTCTAACAATAATTAAGCTTTTCAAGCTTTTAGTTGATTTTCTCGGCGGGGTGAACTAGTGAAAATCCATCGTTAGATGGTGGCAATATGGAATTGTGCCATTACTTTGAGTCTCTGGCGATGGTTTTTTAATGTCTTTTTGCCACTGTTTGTACGCTGAGTTCGTGATTTACAGAATTTAGTCCTTTTGTGCAGAAATATAAATAGTGTGCGGTGGGTCACGTTTTATTGAGAGCGAGCGCGCTACGAGCTCAATGTCGAAATCCATTTTCGATTAATTATTCAGTCGGACGATTATTAACAAGCCTTGAGTGTGTTGTTTGATAAGACCTATTCTCCGTCGCTGGGTCGGGTAAAGGCTGTCAATTTGCCAGTTACGTTTGGTCCAGTTGCTCAATACCTGAAAAGTAGTTAACGGGGCGCGCTACCAGGGCGGTCTGACGGAGGAATAATGGAGTTCTTGACCCTTTTAAAGGTGTTGGTTTTAGGTGCGGTAGAAGGCCTTACGGAGTTTTTGCCCATATCCAGTACGGGGCATCAGATTATTGTTGCAGATTTATTGGAGTTTGGCGGTGAGCGCGCCATGGCCTTCAATATCATTATTCAGCTGGGTGCCATTCTTGCCGTTGTCTGGGAGTTTCGTCCCAGGATTTTCGATATCGTCAAAGGCTTGCCGACCCAGCGCAATGCACAACGCTTCACCCTCAACCTGCTGATCGGTTTCCTTCCGGCAGTTGTTCTGGGTGTGTTGTTCGCCGACAAGATCCATGAATACCTGTTCAATCCGATAACCGTGGCTGTCGCATTGGTCGTGGGTGGCATTGTCATGTTGTGGGCTGAACAACGGGATCATGTAGTGCAGATCGAGCACGTGGACGATATGCGCTGGTCAGATGCGCTGAAGGTGGGTTTCGCACAATGCCTGGCGATGGTACCGGGGACTTCCCGCTCCGGATCGACCATCATCGGTGGCTTGCTGTTTGGCCTGTCACGCAAGGCCGCTACCGAATACTCGTTCTTCCTGGCGATGCCAACCATGGTCGGCGCCGCAGTGTACTCGGGTTACAAGTATCGCGACCTGTTCCAGAACAGCGATCTGCCGGTTTTCGCCCTGGGTTTTGTAACCGCATTCTTTTTCGCGATGATCGCTGTGCGCGGCCTGCTCAAGTTCATTGCGAACCACAGTTATGCCGCATTTGCGTGGTACCGGATCGCCTTTGGATTGCTGATTCTAGCAACCTGGATATTCGGCTGGGTTAACTGGACAGCGGCTGCAGCAGTGGGCTGACAGCAATACCAGGCGGTTCATACCGCCTGGTTTTTATCACCGGGGTTATCGCCCTTCAAGCAATCCAGCGGCTTGATCCAGCAGTGCCAAGGGCTCCTTGGTCTTGTGAATGTCCACCGACAACAACTGCCGAAACTTGCGTGCTCCGGGAAATCCGGTGCCCAGACCCAGCACATGTCGGGTGATGTGGTGCATCGAGCCGCCCGCATCGATGTGCGCAGCAATGTAAGGGCGCAACTGCGCCAAGGCTTCGGCACGCGTGATCACCGGCGCTGTGCTGCCGAACAATTGCTGATCCACCTCAGCCATCAGATACGGGTTGTGATACGCCTCGCGGCCCAGCATCACACCGTCGAATGTCTGCAAATGTTCATGGCAGGCATCCAGCGTCTTGATCCCACCATTGAGAATAATCTCCAACTGCGGAAAGTCCGCTTTCAGCCGCGCCGCTACGTCGTAACGCAACGGCGGAATGTCACGGTTCTCCTTCGGCGACAAACCTTCGAGAATCGCAATCCGCGCATGCACGGTAAAACTGGTACAACCGGCATCCCGCACCGTACCGACGAAGTCACACAGTTGTTCGTAACTGTCGCGACCGTTGATGCCGATACGATGCTTGACCGTTACCGGAATCGACACCGCATCACGCATCGCCTTCACGCAATCGGCCACCAATTGCGGATGACCCATCAGGCACGCGCCGATCATATTGTTCTGCACCCGATCACTCGGGCAGCCGACATTCAGATTCACCTCATCGTAACCATGCTCCTGGGCCATCCGCGCACAGGCCGCCAAATCCAGCGGAACACTGCCACCCAACTGCAACGCGAGCGGGTGCTCAGCTTCGTCATGCCGCAGAAAACGCTCGTGATCACCATTGAGCAAAGCACCGGTGGTGACCATTTCGGTGTAGAGCAGGGCATTTTTCGACAACAAGCGCAGGAAAAAACGGCAATGGCGGTCAGTCCAATCCATCATCGGTGCCACGCTGAAGCGGCGGGAAAGCGGGGCGGGTGCAGCAGTGTTTACGGACATGGAGATCTGGAGTCGGTGAGGCTGGGAGATCGGGGAGTTTATCAGGATTGGGCTAATAGGGCTTGGACGTGTCTAGCGCCGGTTGAATCCACACCATATTGCTGATCTTCTGTTCACCCCGTCGCTGCAAAATCAGCGACAAGGGTGTGGAAGCCCCACAAATCCAGGCGCACAGCGCGCCTTGAATTTAAGCAGGCGTTTTTCATGTGAGGCCTATTTTGTTTTGGCGTTGGAAAATAGATCTGTCCCCTTTTTTGCAGTCCCCTTTTTTGCAGTCCCCTTTTTTGCACGCATGATCCGGAAAACAAGGAAGCCGGCCACGGCGAATGCGGTATTCAGAGCAACCATCGGGAAGGCTGTATTGTCCTGCAGATGGCTCAGCAGCAAGCCAGAAACAGTCGCGCCGGCCATCTGGGAAAAACCGATAAAGCCCGCCGCCAGCCCGGCGCGAGTCGGATTAGGAATCACTGCGCCAGCAACCGAACCCGGCAAGACCATGCCCGAACCCAGCGTCAACAGCATCTGCGGCAGCATCAGGCCGGCCACTGACGGGCCGATGAGTTCATGCAGTACCAGCCCTGAACCGGCGCCAACCGCGACCAGGCTTGTACCGATGGCGACGATTTTTTCCGGACCGTACTTCATGATGGTGCGGTTGGTGAAGATCGCGCCGGCAATCAACCCCGAAACGATGCCGCCGAAAACCAGGCCATACTGGGTTGGACTCAAGCCGAGTTGCCCGACTAATACGCGCGAAGAGCCGGCAATAAAGCTGAACATTGCGCCGTAGGTGCAGGCGATGGCGATGGCGAAGCTTCGCAGGGATGAGTCTTTGAGCAGCAAGGCGTAGTTACCCAGCAGCGTCTTCAGCCTTCCCGCCTGCGCGTCGGGCTGCAGATTGGTCTCCTTGAAAAATAGTGACCCCGCGAGAGCCGCACCGCCAAACAATACGGTTGCGAACGAGACCGCGCGCCAGCCACCGGCATGGGTGGCGATCAGCCCGCCTAGAACCGGTGAGAGCATAATCGCGCTGAGCATCCCAATCACCGTAATGGCCATGACCGGGCCGGCTTTTTCCTTCCAGACATCGCGCACGACGCTACGTGCTACCACCAGCGCAACACAGGCTCCCAAACCCTGCAGCGCACGGCCCGCAATGAACTCGGGCATGCTTTGGGCAAACGCCATCCACAGAGAGGCGAGCACGTAAGTGGTAACACCGACGAGCAGCATTGGTCGACGACCGATGCGGTCTGACAGCGGGCCGAAGAAAAGTTGGCCGAGACCAAAGGCAGCAACAAATACCGATAATGCCGTCAAGGAGGAACCTGGCACGGCGCCGAGCCCTGCTTCAAGGTCGCGCAGGCTGGGAATCAGCATCTGGGTGGAAATCTCACCCAGTGCGCAGAGCCCGATCAAGAGTGCAAGCAATACGCTGGAACGGCTGGGAAGGTTCATGATTTTTATCCAAGGCTGTAATGGAAGGATGCGCACCCAACTCCGTTGGGGTTCAAGGACTGACATTCGAGGCGCAACAACACCAAGGTGACAGCGGGGCAAGGCCTGGGATCGATGTCTGAATTCATGGTCGGAATCTCTCGGGGTGCTGCTGCGCAGCCGTGTCGCAGCGGCAAATTAAGCAATCATGAGGCTCTCCCTGTCTGTGCGGGATTATGGGCATAATAAATTCCAGCTGTAAATATGACGCGTGTAATATTTTCATTCGCTGCCAGAGCGAGGGCGTTTTCTCTAGCCCTGAACCGTACCGGGGTGAGCGATGAACGGGGCGTTTGAGGAAGGGAGAAAAGGGGACAGCTTTATTATCACGCGGACTGAACTGGAAGCATTTTAATCCTCGCTTCGTCGGCAGCTGCTATTGGAGGCACAGGCGCAGGCAGATCAATCAGTGTGTATAGATAACTCACAACCAGCGCGGGAATCCCACGACTCGCCATTTCGAGAAGCAAGCGCTTTATTGGCGATGCGGAATACAGAGAGAAGGGCCCGCTCTGCTGCTTCTGCCTCACCTGGAGAGTGAGAGAGCACCTGACGATTGATCGATGCAGAACGGTGGAATGATTTCCGCCGTTCTGCACGCGGGATAAGGCTTAGACGATTCTCAAGCCTTCAAAAGGATTCCAGCCTTGTGAGCCTTTGACCTGTTTCAGGTAGTAGGCGTAGTTGGCGCTCAGCCCGTACATCAGTGCAAAGACGACATTCAGGCCGGTGTTAACGGCTTTGGGTCCTTCGTCGTAACCCAGCAGAGTGAATATCAGTGTCAGGACGAAGGAGATGGCGATGATAATCGCGATGATTGCCAGGTTCTTTTTCCACAGTCCAAGCACGAAAAGATAGATAGGCCCGAAGAAAAAAGCGATGAAGTTCAGGTTGATCAGAATACGCTTGCGCGCCGGCAATTGTTTGAAAGCCGATTTGAACTCAGGGCTTTTGGGGGCTCCGTGCTGATCGAAGAAAGCGAATCTTTCTTGCCATTTCGGACTGGCGTTGTAGGTTTGCAATTCATCCGTGCTGCTCATTGTCTGTCCTTTTTTGAGGGTTTTGCTCGGTCGAGGCATCGACCGAAAGATCATTCGGTGCGCTTGTCAACGCGTCTTGCAGGCGACCGGACTGCTACCGGTGCGGGCCAAGTTTCAAGCATGTAACTGGATTTAACAAGCCGTGACAAAGTGCACTAGCGCGCAGTTTGTCACGGCCTGGAGAATTTACAGGGACAGGCACATGGTCATTTGCCTTCAGGTACTGCCAACCACTGTCCCAGCACTTTCTGGTAACTACCCGTTACCTTGGCCAGATGCAGCCACTGGTCCACATAGGATTTCCAGGTGATGTCATCCCGGGGCAACAGGTAGGCTTTCTCGCCATATTGCATGTACTGCGTCGGGTTCACCGCGCAGAGTCCCGGTTTGAGTTTTTGTTGATAGAGCGCTTCGGACGTGTCGGTGATCATCACGTCGGCCTTGTTGTCCAGCAGCTCCTGAAAGATGGTGACGTTATCGTGCAACTTCAGTTGCGCCTTGGGCAGGAAGGCGTGCACGAAGGCTTCGTTGGTGCCGCCGGCCGGTTCGACCAGGCGTACCGATGGCTGGTTGATCTGGTCGATGGTCTGGTACTTCGCCTGGTTTTCACAGCGCACCAGCGGGATCTTGCCGTCGACGTCGAGGGTGGTGCTGAAGAAGGCTTTTTTCTGCCGTTCGAGGGTGACGGAGATGCCGCCCATGCCAATGTCGCATTTGCCGGCGAGCATGTCGGGCATCAGGGTTTTCCAGGTGGTTTGCACCCACTCGACCTTGACGCCGAGGCTGTCAGCGAGAGAGCGGGCCATGGCGATGTCGATGCCGGAGTATTCGCCGTCCTCGGCTTTGAAGGTATAGGGCTTGTAATCGCCGGTGGTGCAAACCCGCAGTTGGCCTTGTTGGATGACGCTGTCCAGATGTGAAGGGACTTGCTGTGCCTGAACACCAAACGACAGGGCGAACAGCCCACCGAGCATCCATGTGCTTTTGTTGTTTTTCATTGTTATCGGGCTTTCTGATTGAGTGACTTGGAGGAGGGAGTGTAGTGAAAACTGTGCGCGACTCAAAAAACGGGCGAACGTTACAGCTCACCCACTTGCGGGCTCAACGTGCCGAGCCACGCCACCAACCCCACAATCAACACCGCTGCGAAGAGCTCCACTCTCACGCTGCAGCGAAGCGCATTCGCCGCTACGCGATACTGCCCCTCTCGCAATGATTGTTGCAGTAACGGTCCCAGGTGAAAGCGGTTAATCGCGGCCAGGACGAGCATACCGGCGAACAATGCGACTTTGATCAGCAGCAAAACCCCGTAGGTGCTTAGGAGTACTTCGTCGATGCTGGGTCCGGCGATGTAGAGGTAGTTCACAACGCCGGTGACGGTGATGACAATCACAATCAGCGCCCCCACGGGCTCAAACCGGGTGATGGCACGAGCCAGCAGGCGGATGTGGTTTTCCGATTGCAGGCTGTTGCTGCGTGACATCCAGAAAAACGCGACCAATGCGCCCAGCCAGGCACCCGCGGCCAGCAAGTGCAGAATGTCTGCGGTGAAATGCCAGATGCCTTCATCCATGGCGCCATGTCCGCTCCAGGCCACAGAGGCGAGGGCGATCGCACCAGCAATAGCCGCCATCCACAAGCCAGGGGCAGGTGCGCGGGTGTTGAACAACATCGCTAAAGTGGCGATGAACAACGCCGTGATCCGAATCATCCAGGCCATCCCGGCGTCCATTTCAAGCACCATCATTTCAATGTGCGGGCGCAGTTCGCCAAGGTTGGATTCCCCGCTCATGGTGCTGACCATCAGCAGCATGCCAATGACGGATAGCGCCCCCCCGATAATCGCCGCCCCTGCCAATAGCGATCGAAATGGCAGCACGGCCCCCGAAATCCGTTCCGGCCCCCTGAGGCTGTACAACCCGAACAGCGCGACGCCAAACAGCAGCATCAAATCCACGTACAACAAACAGCGCAGAACGATGTTGGCCGAGTCGCTCATCTATCACTTCACTTTGAATGAAACGTTGCCGGTGATCGGGTGGGTGTCTGACGATACGGCGCGCCACTCTACTTTATAGGTGCCGGCAGGCAGGGGTGACAGCGGAGTAATGAGCATGGTTTTCGGGTCGCTGCCGCCACTGACTTTGGCTTTCATGGGCATGGGCGAGTGGGCCATGCCGGGCATTTCGGTCATGACCAGTTTTGCCCCGGAAAACTGTTTGACCAGGTTTTCCGAAAAGTGCAGTTCGATGATGCCCGGCGCCGCACCGATGGCACCTTCGGCGGGGCTGGACGACAGCAACTTCGGATGGGCTAGAACCAAAGTGCTCAGCAGCAGCCCGGCTGACAGCAAGACAGTGACAGCGGTGGTTTTGATGATGTGCATGCAAGGCCTCTTGCCGCTTAATGCGGCTGGTTATGATTGTTGGTATAGGGGTTCAGAACCACAGGCGCACGCCGAGAACCAGCCGCGCCTCGCTGCGGTCCTCGCCTTCGGCTGCGGCGTAATCGGCGGTTTTGCCGTAGGTGCGGTTCCAGGTCACGCCAATGTAGGGCGCAAATTCCCGGCGAATTTCGTAGCGCAGGCGCAGGCCCGCTTCGCTGTTGGACAGACCGGAGCCAATTCCTCGTTGCGGGTCGTTCTTGCCATAGAAGTTGAGCTCTGCGGTCGGTTGCAGGATGAGTCGGTTGGTCAGCAGGATGTCGTAGTCGCCCTCCAGCCGCGCGGCGCTCTGACCGCCTTCGCCGATGAACGCCGTGGCCTCGGCTTCGAAGTTGTACAGCGCCATGCCTTGCACACCAAGCGCTGCCCAGGTTTGCGGGGCGCCGGGTTTGAAGTCCTGGCGGACACCGCTGACCACGTCCCACCATGGACTGATCGCGTGGCCCCACAGCGCCTGGATTTCAGCATCTTCGGTCTTGCCGTTGGTGCGTTCGCCTTCGGAGCGCAGCCACAGACGATCGATGTCGCCGCCGATCCAGCCGGACAAATCCCAGGCCAGGGTGCTGCCGTCGTCGGCGTCCTGCCATTCAAGTTTGTCGGCGAGGAAGAATGAATTCAGCGCGGTGTCATGTATGGCATGGCCGCTATGGCTGCTGAAGACGGCAGCACGGTCGGCGTCGGTCAGGGCCGGGATCGGCGTACGACTTTCGGTCGGGGCTGCTGGTTGCATCTGGCCTTCGTCCATGGTTTGCAGCTCGCCATGGTCCATGGAGTTCATCTGGCTGTGATCCATGCCCTGCATGTCGTCTGTCGCGGCAATCACCGGAGAAAGCGGCAGGCCAGCGCAGATGATGCCCGCGGCGATGGAGGAAATTCTGATCATGGTTGGCACCTCATTCTTCCACGCGAACTTCACGGAACATGCCCATTTCCATGTGGAACAGGAGATGGCAGTGATAGGCCCAGCGCCCGAGCGCATCGGCGGTTACCCGGTAGCTGCGGCGTGTACCCGGTGGCATGTCGATGGTGTGTTTACGCACCATGAAGTCGCCGTTCTCGTCTTCGAGATCGCTCCACATTCCGTGCAGGTGAATGGGGTGAGTCATCATGGTGTCGTTGACCAGCACCACGCGAATGCGCTCGCCATACTTGAGCCGCAAGGGCTCGGCGTCGGAGAATTTCACGCCATTGAATGACCAGGAAAACTTCTCCATGTGTCCGGTGAGATGCAATTCGATCGTGCGTCCGGGATCGCGGCCGTCGGGGTCTTCGAAGGTACTGCGCAGGTCGGCGTAGGTCAGGACCCGGCGGCCGTTGTTGCGCAGGCCCAGGCCGGGGTCGTGGAGTTTGGGTGAGGTGGACATGGCTTGCATGTCCACCAGCGGGTTGTCGTTTTCCGAGTCGGGATGAGACTGCATCCCGGGCATGGCCATCTGGCTGTGGTCCATGCCGGCCATGCTGCCGTGATCCATCCCGCCCATACCCATGTCCTCCATGCTGACCAAGGGGCGCGGATCCAGCGGTGGCACCGGCGCGGACAGGCCAGGCTTGATCGCAAGGCTGCCGCGGGCGTAGCCGGTGCGGTCCATCGATTGAGCGAACACGGTATGGACGGCATCAATCGGCTCGACGATCACGTCGAAGGTCTCCGCCACGGCGATGCGAAATTCGTCGACGGTCACGGGTTTGACATGCAGGCCATCGGCCGCGACAACGGTCATTTTCAGGCCAGGAATGCGCACGTCGAAGTAACTCATGGCCGAGCCGTTGATGAAGCGCAGCCGCAGTTTTTCCCCGGGACGGAACACACCGGTCCAATTTCCGTCCGGCGCCTGTCCGTTCATCAAGTAGGTGTAAGTGGCGCCGCTGACGTCGGCCAGGTCGGTGGGATTCATCTTCATTTCAGCCCACATCTTGCGATCGGCAACGGTCGCGCCCCAACCGTTGGTGCTGACGTCGTCGATGAAATCGCCCACGGTGCGCTTGTGGTAGTTGTAGTAGTCGGATTGCTTTTTCAGTGTCTTCATCAGACTGGCCGGGTCTTCGTCGGTCCAATCGGTGAGCATCACCACGTAATCGCGGTCGTACTGGAAAGGTTCCGGTTCCCTGGCGTCGATCACCAACGGGCCGTAGACGCCGGATTGCTCCTGCAATCCCGAATGACTGTGGTACCAGTAGGTGCCGTTTTGCCGGACTTTAAATTGGTAGACATACAGCCCGCCGGGGTCGATACCCTTGAAACTCAGCCCCGGTACGCCGTCCATGTTGGCTGGCAATAAAATGCCATGCCAGTGAATGGAAGTGCTGTCCTTGAGTGCGTTCTTCACCCGCAAGGTAACCGTATCGCCTTCGCGCCAGCGCAGGAGAGGGCCGGGAAGGCTGCCGTTGATTGTCATCGCAGTGCGCGGATTGCCGGTGAAGTTGACCGGGGTTTCACCGATCAATAGCTCGAAATCGCTGCCGGTCAGCACTTGCGGTTCACCGGGGCTGGTGATCGCCCAGACGGGCGGGCGCCATAATCCAAGACCGCCCAGCAGTCCGCCTGCGGCAAGTCCTTTGACGAAGGTGCGTCGTGAAGTGTTGGAGTGCATGCCGATTGTCCCGTCCGTCAGCCTGGTGAACATATCTACGAGGCTAACGGACGGTGCCTTTCAGCTGGCTGAGGCGAAGATTACAGTTTTGTCAGGTAGGTGTTGATTACTGGCGCTTGGTAGGTTTGTCGGACGAGGCCACAGTGCCGCCGCCGCAGTTAATGTAAGAAGACGACTTCAGCCAGCGCTGATCCGGGTAGTAGGAAAACAGCAGTTGCCCGTCTTTCATCGAGTCGATCAACCGATGAGCAATCGCCGGCCGAACTGCCGGGCAACCGAGGCTTCTGCCAATCCGGCCGTTCGCCCTTGCCAGGACTGGACTGACGTACGGCGCGCCATGAATGACGATTGCCCGGTCATAGGCGTTATCGTTGAACCCTGGTTCCAGGCCTTCCATGCGCAATGAATAGCCGTTCTGGCCGCGATAACTTTCCTGGGTACGGAACAGGCCGAGGCTGGTGGCGAAGCTTTCGTTCTGGTTGGAAAACTGGGTGGCCATGTTTTCGCCGCTGTTGCGGCCATGGGCGACAAGCTCGTGGAACAGCAATTTGCGCTTTTTCAGATCGAACACCCACAGACGTTGTTCGGTCGAAGGCAGGGAGTAATCGATCACTGCTAGTCTCTGTGCCGCAGCTGCGCCTTGGGCGCGAGTGCATTGGGTAGCACGGACCGCCAGGGCAATGACCTTGGCATTGGCATTTGGAGCAGCTTTGGCCAGCGCGACTTCAAGCGAATCGGCGTAGGCTGTTGGAAGGTAAGCCGACGTCAACAGCAGCGCTGTGTATAGAAAGCCAAAGCGGTGTAGCGTCATAAAAATGTCTCATCAGGAATATTTCGAGTCTAGCAGCGAGTTGGACGCTAGCCCTTTGATTACGGGAGATTAAGGATTATCCATGGGTCAATTAACAAGGTTATTCGTCATAAGCCGTGCACTTTTTATGGTCTTTCTGATCAGCGGCACTGCGTTGGCAGAAACTTCGCCGATCATGCCGGTAACTCCGCCAACCGGTCCGCTGGCCGCCGCGCCCGACGATGTCGTCGGTCAGTCGATCCAGGCAGCGCTGGAACCACTGCAATCTTCATTCCCGCCGCTGCTCACTTCACGCAAGCATCAGCGATTGGATGTCGGCCGTGTAGTGATGGATTTTTATTCCCATCGCAACTTCCGTGCCGCCTGGACTGACGGCCGTGACTTCTCCCAATTGCTCAAGAGCCTGAACGAAACAGAAATCGATGGCTTGGTCCCGACGGATTTCCATGTAGCGGAGTTGGCTCAGGCGCAACTGGCGATCCAGACTACCGCACCGACACCGGCCCAGTCGGCCGCTTTTGATCTTGCGGCTACCCGCACTTACATCACCGCGCTGCTCCAGTTGCGTCGTGGCAAGGTCGATCCGGCGCGGCTGGATTTTCACTGGAACTTCGACCCGGTTGGGGTTGATCCCCGTGAGGATGTGAATAGTTTCTTCACCGCCCTGAACGATCACGATGTGGCACGCGCATTTGCTCAAGCGCCACCGCAAGAGGCGGTTTATCGCAGCATGCGGGTGGCCTTGGCGCAGTTGCGCCAGGTCAGGGATTCCGGCGGCTGGCCAAAAGTGACTGAAGGGCAATCTCTCAAACCTGGTATGGACGGCGTGGCGGTGATGCAATTGCGTTCCCGATTGGCGGCGGGTGGCTATCTGGAGCCGCACAACGGAAAACGCACTGATTACGACGACAAAGTCATCGCAGCAGTGAAGAAGTATCAAATTGAGCAGTATCTGGGCGCGGATGGCGTAGCAGGGGCGGCCACTTTGGCGGCGTTGAACGTGCCTGTGGAAGCGCGGATCGATCAGGTCCGGGTGAACATGGAGCGGGCGCGGTGGTTGCTGTACAAACTCCAGGGTACTTTTGTCGTCGTTGATATTGCCGGTTACAAGGTCGCGCTGTATCGCGATGGTCAACCGATCTGGCGCTCCCGGGTGCAGGTCGGCAAGCCATTTCGCAGCACGCCGGTGTTCCAGTCAGAAATAACCTATGTCACGTTCAACCCCACGTGGACCGTGCCACCAACGATTCTGGTCAAGGATATGCTGCCCAAGATTCAACAGAATCCTGGCTATCTGGCCGCGAACCGAATCAGAGCGCTTGACCGGGAAGGCAATGTACTCGATCCGTCGGGCATCGATTGGTACAACGCACGCGGCATCACCTTGCGTCAGGATGCTGGTCCGGAAAATTCCTTGGGCCAGGTGGTGATTCGCTTCCCCAACGATTACGCCATTTATTTGCATGACACGCCGCACCGCGAGTTGTTTGCCAAGTCCATGCGCGCTACCAGTTCCGGCTGTATTCGGGTGGAGAATCCGTTGCAACTGGTCGAATTGCTGTTCAACGATCCGGTGCGCTGGAACAGCGAAGGTATTAAAAAGCAGTTGGCCAACGGCAAGACCGAAAACATCAAGCTGCCAGTCAAGGTGCCGGTGTTGCTGGCTTACTGGACGGTGGACTTGAGCAACGATGGGCGAGTGACGTTCAAGCCTGACGTCTATGGTTATGACTCTCCAGTCTTGCGTCGGTTGAACATGCCGACGGAGTTGCCCGTACTGGACTTGCAAAAGGCGACAACTTCTTTGGTGGTGACGGGGAAAAACAACTAAGGGCGGGATAGCTCGCTGACGATAAATGCAGCCCTGCGGGAGCAGCGTCAGGCGTCATACGCTGTCAGACGAATGTGTCGTGCGACGCAAGGGAACCACTGGCCAAGCGGTTCCCATTTTTACTTTGCAAACCCGTAGACTTGGCGCCCGGAACCAAGGGATATGGGCCTGGACTCATGACTTGCCCTTTTCAGGACGCGCTTTTGCCCATTCACCTCGACGACCAGCACCACGCCCCCGGCGATGCATTGAAACGCCTGCCCTTGCGCAAGGCTGCGGTGTTGTTCATCGCCACGGTGTGTCTTTGCCTGGGTGCCTTGCTTTATCTGCAACTGGAGCAGTCCCGGCGACACGACCTGAATCAGGCTCAAGTGGCATCGTCGAACCTCACGCGTGCCATGGCACAACAGGCCGAAGACACCTTCATGAAAGCCGATCTGGTCCTGACCAGCCTGGTGGACTGGATTCAACTCGACGGCTCCAGCCCGGCGTTCAAGTCACGATTACAGAAAACCTTTGTCCGACGGGTGCAGTCGCTGGATCAGTTGCACGGCATCCTGTTGTTTGATCAAAAAGGCCAGTGGATCGTCAGCTCATTCGAGAATCTGCCCCGGGGTCCCGGTGTGGCGGATCGCGAATACTTCAGGTTTCACCAGCAGAATGTCTCGTCCGTGGCGCACATCGGCGCGGCCATTCGCAGTCGCGAAAACGGGGAGTGGATCATCCCGATTTCCAAGCGGGTGAACGGCAGGAACGGCGAGTTCCAGGGCGTTTTGCTGGCAGGGATCAAAATGTCTTACTTCGACCAGTTTTTCAGAAGCTTCAGCATCGACGAAGAAGGCTCGATGTTCATTGCGTTGACCGATGGCACGCTTCTGGCGCGCCGTCCGTTCGTGGAGGCACAGATCGGCACGTCGCTGGCCAAGGGCGAAATCTTTCAGAACCTGTTGCCACGGGCGACCTCTGGCAACGCGATGTTCCCTTCGTTGGTGGATGGGATCGTGCGGTTACATGGCTATCGACAGCTACACGCTTATCCGTTGGTGGTTTCGGCGGCATCGTCCAGGGAAGCGATTCTGGCGGGGTGGTACGACACAGCGTTTCGCTCCAGCTTCATCGTCGCGCTGGTGATGCTGGGGGTCGGACTGTTTGGCTGGATGTTTATCCGTCAGGTTCGGGTCGGCGAGCGAGTCGAAGCGGATTTGCGCAGGGCTCAGCAAGCCCTGGAATTGATCGCCACCCACGACAGCCTTACCGGTCTGGCCAACCGCCGCTTGTTCGAACGAGCGCTGGATATCGAGTTCGGCCGCGGCGCACGCCAGCACACTGCGCTAAGCCTGATCATGCTCGACATCGATTTTTTCAAGCGCTACAACGACACCTATGGTCATGTGGTCGGTGACCATTGCCTCGCTCAAGTCGCGCACGCCGTGAAAGGTTGTTGCCATCGCAAGGCTGATCTTGCGGTGCGTTACGGCGGGGAAGAGTTCGCCGTGCTGCTCCCTGATACTGACATCCATGGTGCCATGACCATTGCCGAGCAGATCCGCCGCAGCGTCATGGACAAGAACATCAGCCACGCGGGGTCGCCTACCGGTTTTGTAACGGTCAGTCTCGGCTGTTACTCGTTCATGCCGACGGGCCGCGACAGCATGGAAGTGTTTATCCAGCGGGCTGACGCGGCGCTCTATCAAGCCAAACATTCGGGGCGTAATCGTTCGGCGGTGCTGTCGATGGAGGGCGGTGTGGAGGCGCTGATGCGTTCGGATCGGTGAAGGTGCTTTATTGGCTTGTTTCATGTATGCAACACATCTTCCAGCCGACTGTCTGCCTGTCAAATGTCGTGCATTTGATCGTCTAGAGTTGCGTTAGCCCTGCCGAAACGGTCAGGGCCCCCTTCGCATGGATGATCGCCAACATGTTGATAACCCAAGCATTGACAGCCGTTGCCTTGACCCTTGCAGCCTCCGCTATCTTCCCGCTGGTCAGTCACGCGCAATCGAAAATTACATCTGCAGAAGCTCACGCTATTGGCGTTGATGCCTACATTTATTTCTATCCGCTGTTGAGTATGGATATCACCCGAAAGCAGTTCACCAACATCGAGCCGGGCAAGGAATTCGGTAAGGGCCCGATGAACATGTTTGTGAACGTGCCGGAGTATCCACCGGCAAATTTCAAAGGGGTGGTGCGTTCGAATTTCGACACCTTGTATTCCATCGCCTGGCTCGACTTGACCAAAGAGCCGTTGGTCATCGCCACGCCGAATACTGACGGGCGCTTTTACTTGTTGCCGATGCTCGACATGTGGACCGATGTATTCGCTTCACCGGGCTGGCGCACCACGGGAACCGACGCCGCGCAGTTTCTGGTGACGCCACCGGGCTGGACCGGCACGGTGCCTGCCGGTTTAAACCATTTGCCGGCAACCACGCCTTTTGTCTGGGTCATCGGCCGCACCAAAACCGACGGCGCAGCGGATTACGCGGCGGTGCACAAGATCCAGGCTGGCTACACCGTGACGCCGTTGTCGCGGTTGGGCAAGAGCGCTGAACCGGTCAGCATCAAGATCGATCCGGCTGTGGATATGAAGACCCCGCCGAAGATCCAGGTCGACACGATGTCGGCAGCCACCTACTTCGCCTATGCCGGTGAATTGCTGAAAATGCATCCCGCCCACAGCACTGATCAGCCGATGCTGGCACAAATGAAACGTATCGGCTTCGAGCCCGGTAAAACGTTTAACCTGGATGCAATGGACCCGGACGTCAAAGCGGCGTTAGAGACGGTGCCTGAAGAGGCACAGGCGCTGATGAAATGGAAATTGGAAACCCTGGCACGAGTAGCTAACGGCTGGTCGATGAACACTGACACCATGGGCGTCTACGGCAACTACTACTTGAAACGGGCGATAGTTGCCCAACAGGGGCTCGGCGCCAATTTGCCCGAAGATGCGATTTATCCTCTGAACATCGGTGATGCCAACGGTAAGCCCCTCGATGGCGTGAACAAGTACGTGATGCATTTCGCCAAGGGTGAGGCGCCTCCGGTGAACGCATTCTGGTCGATCACTCTCTACGATTCTGAAGGCTTCCAGGTCGGCAATGGCCTCAATCGCTTTGCTGTTAGTAGCTGGATGCCTTTCAAAACCAATGAAGATGGCTCACTGGATATCTACTTCCAGAACGAAAGCCCCGGCAAAGATCTTGAGGCCAATTGGCTACCGGCCCCCAAAGGCCCATTTAACCTGACCATGCGCCTGTACGGGCCAAAGGCCGAAGCGCTGAACGGCAAGTGGAACCCGCCCCCGGTCAAACAGATGTGAAATACGAGCAATGGAAAGCAGCCGATGAAGGACGGTCATCGGCTGCGTTTGTTTGTTCAGCTGCCTGTCCCGCCGCCGGCACCACCGGTTCCACCACCTGCAGAGCCGGTCCCTCCACCCGCGCCTGAGCCGCTACCACTACCACTTCCTGCACTGCCGCTCGAGGAGCCGGTAGCGCCGCCGTCACCGGCGTTGCCACCCGAGGGCGCTGAGGGGGTGTTATCAGGTGGCATGACCGGGCCGCTGGTGGCACCGGATTTGGTGTTGGTTGCATCGGGGCTGTCGGTAGATTCCGCAAAGGTGTGCACTGACATCGCGGACAACAATCCGGCCAGTAACAACGAAGTCATTTTGATGTTCAACATGGTTACGTCTCCACAAAAGTGAGTCGGTTCCTGATGTTGGTGTGGACGGCGGCAGGGTTGGTGCCGGTAGGGTGACGAGCGGCGCAGCCTGTGCCTTGTTGGCGCTGGAAAGCGTACAAATGCCTTGCAAATCAGCGGGCCGACGCAACCACTGGCAAGTTCCTGCGGTCACAGCCAGGACAGCCAGGAAATGGAGCGTTGGTCATGAAAAAACTGCGGATCGCGACGTTCAACGTCAACGGTATGCGCGCACGGCTGCCAAACCTGCTTGCCTGGCTCGAACGCGAACGTCCAGACATCGCCTGTTTACAGGAACTCAAATCAGCTGACAGCGCATTCCCCGCAGCGGAGCTTGAAGCCATTGGTTATGGTGCGATCTGGCAAGGGCAAGCCTCGTGGAATGGGGTAGCGATTTTGGCGCGCGATGCGCAACCGCTGGAAAGCCGCCGGGGGTTGCCGGGTGACGACAGCGACAGTCACAGCCGCTACCTGGAAGCTGCCGTGCATGGAATTCTGGTGGGTTGCCTGTACCTGCCCAACGGCAATCCACAGCCGGGGCCGAAGTTCGATTACAAACTGGCGTGGTTCGAGCGCCTGATCCGCCACGCGCAGACGCTGCAAAGCAGTGAGCATCCGGTGGTGCTGGCCGGCGACTACAACGTGGTCCCGACCGATCTGGATATCTACAATCCGCGCTCGTGGCTCAAGGATGCGCTGCTGCAACCCGAGAGCCGAGCGTGTTTTCAGCGTCTGCTGGATCAGGGCTGGACCGACGCCATCCGGCATTTGTACCCGCAGGAACGGGTCTACACCTTCTGGGATTATTTTCGCCAGCATTGGCAGACGAATTCCGGTTTGCGCATTGATCATCTGCTCCTCAATCCGGCCCTGAGTCCTTACCTGGAGGAGGCTGGCGTCGATGCCTGGGTCCGAAATGAACCCCATGCCAGTGACCATGCGCCAACCTGGATTCAACTGGGTACGCGCAAGCGTCATTGATTTGTCCCATCAGCCCATTGGTTAAATCAATTGTCGTGCGCAGTGGTTCATCCCTTATATCTGGCGGCCATTGGCGGAATGATCCGCCGCTTGCGTGCATAAGGACTGAACGATGAGCGAACCACGCCTGACCAATCGTGCGCTGTATTTGCAACGGCTGGGCTTCGATACCCCCCCGGCGCCGACCCTGGAGACCTTGCGTCAGCTTCAATTGCGCCACACCGGGGCTTTCCCGTTTGAAAACCTGACGACCTTGTCCGGCGAGCCGGTGCTCATCGATCTTGGGTCGATCGAGCAAAAAGTCTTGCATCAGGGACGCGGTGGTTACTGTTACGAACTCAATTATCTGTACCTGACCTTGCTGCAGGAACTGGGTTTCGAAGTGCGTGGCATCAGTGGTCGCGTGGTCATGGGCCAGCCCGAAGGCGCATGGACGGCGCGCACCCATCGCTTGAGCCTGGTGACGCTGGATGGCGTGCGTTACATCACCGATGTCGGTTTCGGCGGCATGGTGCCCACCGCGCCGCTGCTGCTCGACAGTCCCGCCGAGCAACCCACGCCACACGAACCCTATCGCATCGAACAGCACGCTGACGGCTACACGCTTCGTGCCAAGGTCGGCGACGAGTGGCGGGCGATGTACATCTTCGATCTGCAGCGCCAGGAAGATATCGATTATTGCGTCGGCAATTGGTACGTCTCGACCCATCCGCAATCACCCTTCGCCCGTCAGCTGATGGTGGCGCGGACCGGGGAGGGTTGGCGCCGCACCCTCAATAACGGCAGCTTTGCGATCCATCGCATCGGCCACGAAAGCGAGCGTCGGCAGATGGCCGACTTGCAGGACCTGCTTGGCGTGCTGGAAGGCGAGTTTGGTATTCGGGTGCCAACCCAGGCGACGTTAATGCACACACTCGAACAGCTTATCAAGCTGCAATAGCGCCATTATCGTGTGCACAAGAAAGGGGCAGATTGCATCAATCTGCCCGTTTTTGTTTATTGGCCAGGGTCTAGGGCCGAGCGTCGGGCTCCATCACGCGATGAATTTCGTTGAGGGCCTCGAGCAGTTTTTTCTCCAGGCTTTTCAATTCCGTGGCCGTGATGCCCGGTTTTAAATGTCCAGTCGTATTCGTTTCAGCCGTTTTGCTCGAAGCGGTGAGCAAAGCCCGTCGCAGGATGTTGTTGATTACGGTCTGGTAGCCGTAGCCCTCATCTTCTGCCAACGCGCGTGCGGCCTTGATGACCACGTCATCAAGCATGATGGTGATGCGGGTTTTGCCTTTGCCCGAGGCAACTGCCCCGCGCTTGGCATCGCTAAAATCGTATTCGTCTTTCATGGTTCAAGCCTCCAGATACTGGCGCCGCTCGTTTTTGCTGGCGAGGCGCGCAGAAATGATTCGAACGAAATTCGGATCACGATAGGTGTATGCAACGACCAATAAACGCCCTTTGCCATCCAGCCCAATGGTGATCCAGCGCTGTTCGTCATGGTGGTCGTCCTGCAATGTCAGAGCGCGCTCGTCATGGAAAACCGGTTCAGCCTCGGCGAGGCTGATGCCTTGGTGCTTGAGCTTGTTGGCTGCGTTCTTTGCCTTGTGGTACTGAATTTCGAATGACTTCATTATGCATACTTTATATGTATATGGAAGGAGGCGGTGTCGACCGATCGTCGCCATGCATTCAAAAGACTAGTGGGCGCAGGAGAATGGCTCGGCTGGATGTATTTCAAGGAATTAGGTGAGGCAGGAGCGCGGTGGCACACAGTCTGCATGACTGCTCGTTCATATTTTGACGGGCAAGTTGTATACAACTCTATAGACATTTGTCCTGAGTCTTGCATACAGTGTGCGCATAACAAAAACCAGGGAACCCCCTAACATGAAAACGCCCCATGTTTCACACCAACGGCCCGAAGACGAAAACCTCGGGATCGGCGCGAATATGGCTTACGGCCTGCAACATGTTCTGACCATGTACGGTGGCATCGTCGCGGTGCCTTTGATCATCGGCCAGGCTGCCGGGCTGTCGCCGGCGGACATCGGTTTGTTGATTGCTGCTTCATTGTTCGCGGGGGGGCTGGCCACGTTGCTGCAAACCCTGGGTCTGCCGTTTTTCGGTTGTCAGTTGCCGCTGGTACAGGGTGTTTCGTTCTCGGGTGTCGCGACCATGGTGGCGATTGTCAGCAGCGGCGGCGAGGGCGGGTTTCAATCGATTCTGGGCGCGGTGATAGCGGCGTCCCTGATTGGATTGCTGATAACGCCGGTGTTCTCACGAATCACCAAGTTTTTCCCGCCCCTGGTCACGGGCATTGTGATCACCACCATCGGCCTGACGTTGATGCCGGTGGCCGCACGCTGGGCCATGGGCGGTAACAGCCATTCCCCAGAGTTCGGCAGCATGGCCAACATCGGCCTGGCCGCAATGACGCTGGTGCTGGTGCTGTTATTGAGCAAGATCGGCAGCGCGACCATCTCCCGTCTCTCGATCCTGCTGGCAATGGTTATCGGTACGGTGGTCGCGGTGTTCCTGGGCATGGCGGATTTCTCATCCGTCAGCGAGGGTCCGATGTTCGGCTTCCCGACCCCGTTCCATTTCGGCATGCCGACCTTCCACTTCGCGGCGATCCTGTCGATGTGCATCGTGGTCATGGTGACCTTGGTGGAAACCTCGGCGGATATCCTGGCTGTCGGTGAAATCATCGACACCAAGGTCGACTCCAAGCGTCTGGGCAATGGCCTGCGCGCTGACATGCTGTCGAGCATGATCGCGCCGATCTTCGGCTCTTTCACCCAAAGCGCCTTCGCCCAGAACGTCGGGCTGGTGGCGGTGACGGGAATCAAAAGTCGCTACGTGGTGGCCACAGGCGGCCTGTTCCTGGTGATCCTCGGCCTGTTGCCGTTCATGGGGCGGGTCATCGCCGCCGTGCCGACGTCTGTCCTGGGGGGCGCCGGTATTGTGCTGTTCGGCACCGTGGCAGCCAGCGGCATTCGTACGCTGTCCAAGGTCGACTACCGCAACAACGTCAACCTGATCATCGTCGCCACTTCCATCGGCTTCGGCATGATCCCGATCGCTGCACCGAACTTCTACGACCACTTCCCAAGCTGGTTCGCCACGATCTTCCATTCGGGCATCAGCTCCTCGGCGATCATGGCGATCGTACTCAACCTGACCTTCAACCACCTTACTGCCGGTAACTCCGATCAGCAGTCGGTATTTGCAGCGGGTACTGAGCGGGTTCTGCGTTATCAGGATCTGGCGGCGCTGCGTGAGGGTGATTACTTCAGCGACGGCAAACTGCACGACTGCGATGGCAAGGAGATTCCGGTGGTCGAGGCGGAACACGGGCATGGCGAGCCAAGGGCAACGCTTGCGAAAGCCAGTGAGCATGTCTGACGGTTGAGTGAATGAAAAAAGGCCGATCTGTTGAATGACAGATCGGCCTTTTTCATTGTCGGTTTCTATTGCCCGCTTTGCGTCCAGCGCCCCATCAACGTATTCGACGGCAGTTGTTCATCCAAGAGCTTTCTCGCCGTTTCCACTCCGGCCACCGGCAGCCCTTCAGGGTTCAACAAGCCGATTTGCACCAGCACGCTGGCTTGGTCCCAGTAGATATGCTCGTGGTAGAGCTTGTCCCCTCGAAACTTGATCACCCCCAACATCGGAATCTCGACGTACTTTCCGGTCGGAGCCACGTTGGGCAGCATCCAGTCGATTTCGCTGCTGTGGGTGAAGCACATGATGAACTCATCGACGATCTGCAATGCGCCAATGGTGCGCGAGATAGGGATGAGCTTCATGTCCGCTGGATTGCCGTGGACAAAATGGTGTTGGTAGAAACGGCTGAGTTCCTTGGCGCCGACGCCGCCGGTCATGGTGGGAATATGGTTGACGTAGGGCTCGGCGACCATGGTCGCCATGGTGGCAGGTACGTCGCGGGTCTCGAACTCGTGGCGGATGTGTTCGTCCCACAGGGCCGACAGATTGAAGTGTGGGCCGATCTCGCGCTTGAGAGCGGCGATGCTGCGTTCATGGGCCATCAGCGAGGACGGCTTGTCGTAGTGTGAGCTGCCGGCCCGGGCGAAAGCGTGGTCGGCGCCTGGGTACACGTAGACTTCGGCTTTGGCATTGGCCGCCAGGTGCTGGCTGATTTGGGCGCGGGCACTGGCGTCGCAATAGCCATCGTTTTCGGCAAAATGCAGGACCAGGCGACCCTTGAGGTTTTCCGACTCGTGCAGCAGGTGCTCGATACCCATGCCGTAGTAGCCGACAGCGCAGGCCACGTCGGTACGCGTGGCAGTCAGCCAGGCCAGTTTGCCCCCCATGCAGAAGCCGACATAACCCAGGCCCGTGTCTTCGACTTCAGGCAGTGCGCGCAGGGTGTTGAAACTGGCGTCGATGTCATTGACGGCCTTGTCCACGTCCAGGCGCTGGAACAGGTCGATGGCCACGGCGAAGTCCGCTTCGGTGTAGCCCAGGTCAACGCCCGGTTGCAGGCGCCAGAACAGGTCTGGCACCAACGCCACATAGCCTTCCTCGGCATAGAAATCGGCCACTGCGCGCATGTTGGCGTTGATCCCGAAAATCTCCTGGCCGATTACCACGCCGGGGCCTTTGCCGCTGGCCGGCAAGGCCAGGTAACCGCTGAACGTGGCGCAGCTGTCCGTTGCCCGGATCTCAATCATCTTGCCCATGTCATCTACCTCATTCGGTTATCAGGAGTTATTGGCTGTCACGGTGTTGTTGGAACCACGCGCGCGGCGACACGCCACGATCTGGTCCGAGAATCGAAAAGCCGCCGTCCACCGGCACATCGACACCGGTCATCCAACCGGCACTGGTGCTGCATAGAAAGGCCACGACGCTAGCTATCTCATGGCCGCGACCGATGCGGCCGAGCGGGTGAAAAGGTGCCCCGACCCGATCGGCCAGCTGCGGGTCGTTGTCGCTCAGTTCGGCGACGCTGGGCGACCAGGTCCAGGCAGGTGACACACTCAGCACCCGGATTTGTTCCGGAGCCAGGGTCATCGCCAGGTTTTTTGTCAGTTGCAGGATGCCGGCTTTGGAGGCGGGGTAGAGCGCGCGCCCGGCCGCGCCGAACTTGCCACCGGTGCTGCCGATGTTGATCACCACGCCACCGCTGGGCAGATGCACGGCGGCCTTCTGGGTAAAGATCGCCGCCGACACCAGATTGACGTTCAGGGTTTTCAGCCACTGTGCGCGGTTCGAGGCCAGGCCTTGATCGGCGTACAGGCAAGCGTTGTTGACCAGTATGTCGAGCCGGCCGAAACGGGCCAGCGTGGCCGCGATGCACGCGTCGATGTCCTCGTCGCGCTCCACGTCACAAGCCGAAAATCCGCAATCGAGTTCCTGCGCCAGTGCCTGGCCACTGTCGGCGTTGCGCCCCACCAGCATCACCCGTGCACCCTCGGTCGACAGCTGCCGAGCAATGTCCAGGCCCAGACCCTGGGTGCTGCCGGTCACAATGGCCACTTTGCCTTCGAGCATCATGACAAGTCCTCCAGAGCTTCATTGACCTGACGGATTCGGGCGATCAGCGCCATGCTCGCCAGCGATGCCGCGTGTGCGCCGCTGTCTGCGCTGGCGCAGGCATCCGCTGCGACCGTCACCTCGAAACCGCAATCCACCGCATGGCGCACCGTACTTTCCACCACCGAGTGGGTGGCCACGCCGGCTATCAAAAGGTGCGAGGGATTGAATTGGCGCACCACGGTTTCAAGCGGCGAGCCATAAAACGCATTGATCCGCTGATGGGTGACAACGAACTCACGGCGGCTGTTGAGCGGGGCCAGAGCGCCGAGGAATTCCGCGCCCCAACTGCCTTCCCGGACGGCGCCAAGGGTGGCGACCGTGCGCAATATCGGCGCGTTCTGGATCAGGTCGGCGTAGTCCGGTCGGAACGCCACACGCACGTGAACGATTGGCCAGCCCTTGGCGCGTGCGCCGGCGAGCAGTCGGCCGGCAGCGTCGAGCAGCTCAGCACGCACGCCGTCATCGGCGCCGAGCCCGACCTGAATCTTGCCTTCGGGATGCAATACGTCGTTCTGATAATGCAGGGCGATCAGCATCGGCGCGTTCATCACACGAATACCTCAAGATTGGCGAACACATCGTTGCAGTTGATGAGGTCCACGCGCTTGAGCTGGATCTGCCAGCCGCCGCTTTCCCGGGCGGCCAATTTATAGGTGTAGCGACCGGCGAGCTGGCGTTGCTCCAGACGCCATTCGCTGTACTGGAAGCTGGCGCTGACCACCAGCAGGCCCTGGGCATCTAGACCTTCAACCATCACGTTGCCGACCAGGTGCGCGGTTTGCGTCTGCGGTTGCTGCGACCAATTGCGGGCGTTTTCCACGCGGCGGATCCGCACCTCGCGCAGCATGCGGTTTTCCCAGAACAGCGAGATATGGTCGAACGGGTTGGCTTGCTCGTGCTTGTGCGGCACCCAGTACATGCCGGTGTCGGTGAACAGCTTGTCCCACTCCCAGAAACGCCGCTCATCGAGCAGGCGCGCCTCTTGGTAAAGAAACTGTTCGAGCTGGCGCAGGGTTTCGACGGGAACCTGGGCGGGAGTCAACTGGCGGGTGTCGACGTCGATACGGCGGTCAAGCAGCATGGGTGCTCTCCTTGGCGATCAGGGTGGCGGTCATGAACTGTTTCCAGGCGGCGAACTGGTTGCGCATCGGCAGTTCGCTGGTGCCGTTGGTGGACACTGCTCCGTCTTCCAGCGGCTTATCGGTGCCCGCGTAGCGGTGCATGCTGATCCACTCGCCACCGCGGGTCATGTTGCCTTCCTGACAGCGGGCATAGACTTCGACGTCGTCGGGCATCACGTTGGAGGAGGGCGAGTTGATGACGTTCGCGTAGGTCAGCGCGCGGTCGAACACGGCATCTGGAGCACCCTTGCAGCGGAAGGTCTGGATCTCGACCATGGTCTGGTCCACGGCGATGGGGCGGATGACCCGGAATTGCATGAACACCGTGTGCGGCGATCCGCTGCCGTAAATCACCGTGTTGTGGCGGTTCATGCCCAGAATTTCCTTGGCGCGCTGCTCGCCGTAGGCTTGGCTCAGGCATTCGAAGTGAGCGCGGGAGACCTCGTCGCGCTCGGCGGCGGCCGGGTCGAAGATCGCTTCCATGTAGCCGTGGCCGTTGTGGTAGGCGCGCAGTTCGAGTTTTTCCCAGAAGTCGTAGGGTTCGCCGTTGCCGTCCATGATCAGCAACTCGAAGGGCATTTCACCGATGGCTTCGGCTTCGCCACGCGCCGCGTCTACCGACGATTCGTGGGTCACGCGGGCATGCATGGTGTCGTGCAGGTTCTCGTAGAACACCTTCCAGTTCGAACGCTGCTGAACACGGAAGATGCCGCCTGCGACCTCGACTTCACCGATCGGTGAGCGGTCACAGAGGTTGTCGATGGAGGTGATGACGCCGCCCAGGAAAGATTTCAAGTCCGGTCCGAACGCTGCCTGGCTGGCGAACACGAAGCCGCGATAGGTCTCGACGCGGGCAACGCTGACCATGGAAAAATCCGGGTGCTTGGGGTCGTAGCAAGTGCCTTCGAATCCACTTTTGAGCGGTGCCGACAAATGTTGGCCGTCGAGTTTGAAGGTCCAGGCGTGGTACGGGCAGCGGAAGAATTTGCCGACACTGCCGTCACCGTCGGCGACCAGTTTGGCGCCCTTGTGCGGGCAGCGGTTGTACAGCACGCTGACTTGCTGGTTGGCGCCGCGCACCATGATCACGTCCTGATCGCCGATGCGCGTGGTGTGGTAATCGCCGTGGTTTTTCACCTGGCTTTCATGGCCAACGTAGATCCAGGCGTTGCCGTAGATGCGCTCCATTTCCAGCTTGAACAGGGTCGGATCGGTGTAGACGCTCTTGTGTACGCTGTCCTCGCGAATCAAGGCAGCAATTTGCTCGTTGGTCGGTATCACGGGATGTCCTCGGCTTGTCACAGATCGAGCACCAGCAGCGCGCTGCTGGCACGGGAGACACAGGTGCAGAAACTGCCGGTGGCGCGTTCGCGCTCCGACAGGCAGATGTCACGGTGGTCTGGCTGACCGTCGATGACCTGGGCGACGCACACCCCGCAGTCACCTCGTCGGCAATCGAACATCGGGTCCAGGCCGGCCTGGAGCATGGCGTCCAGCACGCTTTGCCCGGCGGCCACCTGCAGGTTCACGCCGCTTTCGCGCAGGTGCACTTCAAAGCCTTGATCGCCGGCCATTTCCAAAGCGCCGCTGAACAGTTCGTAATGCAGGTGATCTTCTGCCCAGCCCTGTTCGCGAGCGCAGGACAGCACGCTGTTGAGCAGGGCGGTCGGGCCGCAGATATAGAGGTGCAGGCCGGGTCTTGGCGCGGCAAGGATCGCGGCGGCAGGCAAGCGCTTTTGCGGGTCGCCGCCGCTGATCCAGCAATGGTGGTCGAGGCAGGCGCGAGCTTCTGGCAGATAGGCCATCTGCGTTTCGTCGCGACCGGCGTAATGCAGGGTGAAGGACTTGCCCGCTGCTTGCAGTGACCGGGCCATGCTGAGCATCGGCGTGATACCGATGCCCCCGGCGATCAGCAGGGCATGCTCGGTGGTTTCACACAATGGGAAGTGGTTGCGTGGCGCCTCGGCCAGCAGTTCATCGCCGACCTTGAGCGAGTGCACCCAACGCGATCCACCTGTGCTCGACTCTTCGAGCTGAACGGCGATTTCGTAGTGTGCACCATCGGGCAGGTTGACCAGCGAATAGGCTCGGCGTTGAGCGCGACTGCCAGGGACATGCAACTCAAGGTGCGCCCCGGCGGTGAAGCCGGGCAATGGCTGGGCGTTGCTGGACACCAGCAGCACGCGGCGGATTCTTGGGGTCAGAGGCTCGATCTGTTGGACCCTGAGCGAGAGGCTGGACATACGCAATTCCTGTCTGAATTCGTAGCCACTGTATGAAGCCTCAGAGGGTCAAAAAAGCCGCAAACGGCAAACCGGTATCCACTTCTGGCGAGAGTGATTGTTGCAGGAGCGAGGCCCGCTCCTACCGGTTCAGCAACTCAAGTAAAACCCGCAAGTGTTCACCCTCAGCCTTCGCCAGATCGTCCAGCACTGCAAAGTGATGACACCCTGCAAGCTCGACCAGGCTCACGGCCTGCCCGGCCTCGCGACAGGCACTGGCGTACTCGCGGGAATGGCGTATCAACTCCGGCAACTCATCTGCGCCCACGGTCAGCAGCAGCGGTGCGCCATCGCCGATCAGCCTTTGCGGGCTATAGCGCTGGATGTCTTCGTCGCTCAGTTGCAGCTTGTCGTTCAGCCAGCAACGGCTGATGGGTTCCAGCTCCATCAGGCCGCTGATCGGCATGGCCAGGGTCACCAGCGGATGCCGGCGATGCAACGCAGTCAGGTGGCCACCCGCCGAGTGCCCGCACAGCACCACTTGCTGGCCTATGTTGAAAAATTCGCGATGCGCCAACAGGTAGTCCAGAGCCTTGCCGATCTGGCCGACGATGGTGCCCATGCTTGCCTCGGGCGCCAGGGTGTACTCCAGCAACCCGACATTGCAGCCGGCCTCGATCAGGCCTTCTGCGATAAAGGCGTAGTCTTCCTTGTCCGAGGCCTGCCAGTAACCGCCGTGGATGAACAGCAGTGTCGGCGCCCCGGCAGTCGTCTGGGCGTACCAGTCGAATCGCTCGCGTATGGCATCGCCATACGCCAGGTCACGTTGCCAGGCATGGCGCTTGTAGGTCTGGGCACTGCGTTGACGAAAGCCCTGCATGATCTGTGGAAAATTACCCACGGCGGCGACGTTGTTGTAAGCCTGATCGAGGTCCATGTCCGCTCACACTCCCAGGTAGCGTTGTGACAGTTCGGGTTGCGCCGCCAGTTCCAGCGGTGTGCCGTCCCAGACCTGTCGTCCCTTCTCGATGATGTGATGACGGTCGACCACCCGCGCCATTTCCTTGAGGTTTTTGTCAATTACCAGAATCGTCTCGCCCTCGGCCTTGAGGGTGGCCAGGCAACTCCAGATCTGCTCGCGAATGATCGGTGCCAGGCCTTCAGTGGCTTCGTCGAGAATCAGCAGGTTGGGGTTGGTCAACAACGCGCGGCCGACTACCAGCATCTGCTGCTCGCCGCCTGACAGGGTGCGTGACAGTTGGTCCTGGCGTTCCAGCAAGCGCGGAAACAGTTCATAGACCCGCGCCAGATCCCACTTGCCCCGCGTAGCGGTGGCCAGCAGATTTTCCCGCACGCTCAAGGTTCCGAACGCGCGGCGACCCTCCGGCACCAGGCCCAGGCCGGCCTTGGCGATGCGATAGGGCGCAGCTCCACGCATTTCCGTGCCGTTGATGCGGATGCTGCCGGCACTGGGCTTGAGCAATCCCATGATCGACTTGACCGTGGTGGTCTTGCCCATGCCGTTGCGGCCGATCAGCGACACCACCTGGCCCTGCTCGATGCTCAGGTGCATGTCGAACAACACCTGGCTCAAGCCGTAGCCTGCTTTCAAACCTTGAACCTCAAGCATGTTCTTCTCCCAGGTAAGCGGCCCGTACTTGCGGGTCATTGCGCACTTGCTCGACGCTGCCGGTCAGCACCGTCTGGCCATACACCAGCACCGTGATGCGGTCGGCGAGGGCGAATACCGCGTCCATGTCGTGTTCGACCAGCAGGATCGCGTACCGGCCCTTGAGGCTGTGCAGCAGCTCGGTCATGCGCGCAGATTCGTCGGCCCCCATCCCGGCCATCGGTTCATCAAGCAATAGCACCGAAGCTTCCTGGGCCAGTGCGAGTGCGATCTCCAGTTGCCGCCGTTCGCCATGGGACAGTTCGTGGACCGGGTCTTGTGCGCGAAGACCCAGGCCCACCTGTTGCAAGTAGCCCTGCGCCGGTTCCAGCAGGCGGGTGTCGCGGCTCAGCGGACGCCACATGCCGAACGCCTTGCCGTCGCGGGCAGCGATGGCCAGGGCGACGTTTTCCAGCAGGGTGAACTCGGTATACAGCTGGCTGACCTGGAAGGCCCGCGCCAATCCCAGGCGCGGCCGCTGCCAGGCCGGCACGCGGGTAATGTCCTGGCCATTGAGGTGAATCTGGCCCTGGTCGGGAAAAATCTCCCCGGCGATCTGCGCGATCAGCGTGGATTTACCGGCGCCGTTGGGGCCAATGATGGCGTGCAACTCGCCCTTGGCCAGTTCAAGGCTGGCGCCGTTAGTGGCCTTCACCGCGCCGAAGGCCTTGTGCAGATCATGAATCGATAGTTGTGCGCTCATGGGCGTGCCTCCACAGCGGCGTTCGGTTTGATGGCAACTCTCTTCGGTTTGCGCTGCAACAGACTCAGCAGCAATCCGTAGACGCCTTTCTTGCCGAACAGCACTACCAGCAAAAGCAGAGGCCCGAAGATCAGCATCCAGTGCTCGGTCCACTGGCTCAGCACCTGTTCAAGGCCCAGGTAAGTGGCCGCGCCCAGCAGTGGGCCGAGCAGGGTGCCGACGCCACCGAGGATCACCATCGCCATCAGCTCGCCGGACTTGTGCCAGGCGCCCATGTCGGGGCTCACGAATAACGCGTAGTTAGCCCACAAAATCCCCGCCAGGCCACCGCCGGTGCCGGCGATCACAAACGCCGTCAGGCGATAGCGCAAGGGTTTGAGGCCCAGGCTGACGCTGCGCCGCTCGCTTTGCTTGAGCCCGCGCAACACAAAACCGAAACGTGAATTGACCAGTCGCCGGCACAGCAGCAACCAGCCGGCCAGCAAGGCCACGCACAGGTAGTAGAAGTGGTTGGCGTCACCCAGATCCAGCGCGCCGAAGGTATTGCGCTCGTTAAGCAGAATGCCGTCGTCGCCGCCGTACAACGACAGCGAACCGAGCACGAAGTAGAGCATCTGGCCGAACGCCAGTGTGATCATGATGAACTGCACGCCACTGGTGCGCAGCGACAGATAACCCACCAGCAGCGAGAGCAGTGCGCAGACCAGCAAGGCCAGGGGCCACACCACCAGCGCACTGTTGCTGCCTTCCCAGCCCCACAACGGCATGCCTTGCGAAGTATGAAAAGCAACGATGCCAACAATGTAACCGCCCAGGCCGAAGAACGCGGCATGGCCGAAGCTGACCATGGCGCCGTAGCCGATCAGCAGGTCCAGGCTGATGGCCGCCATGCCGTAGATGGCAAGGCGGGTGAAGAAGCTGACCAGGTAAGGTTCGTGCAACCAGTGAGCCAGCAGCGGCATGCAGGCGAATGTCGCCAGGCACGCGAGGTCGATGATGAGGCGTGGTGACATAGCGTTCTCCTCAGGCGCGGGCCGGCAGCAGGCCGCGTGGGCGAACCAGCAGCACCAGGGCCATGACGATGTAGGCGCTGGCGGAAATCAGCCCGGCGCTCAGGGTGCCGCTGGTTTCGCTGGGTAACAGCTGGTCCAGCAGCGGCGGAATGTAGGCACGGCCGAGGCTGTCGACCATGCCGATCAGTAACGCCCCCACCAACGCACCGCGCACCGAGCCGACACCGCCGACGACGATGACCACGAAGGTGGTGATCAGGATCTTTTCACCCATGCCGATTTCCACCGACAGCAGCGGTGCGGCCATGAAACCGGCCAGGCCGCACAGTACGCAGCCGAATACGAACACCAGGGTGTACAGCCGGGCGATGTTGACGCCCAGCGCGCCGACCATTTCGTGGTCGTCGGCACCGGCGCGAATCAGCATGCCCAGGCGCGTGTGGTTGATCAGCAGCCACATGCCGACAGCCACTACCAGCCCTGCGGCGATGAACAGCAGCCGGCTGACCGGGTACATCAGCCCCGGCAGCACTTCGACAAAACTTGAATACCACTCGGGTGTGGGCATCGCCGGTGGGCTGCGGCCGAAGATCAGGGTCAGCAGTTCGTTGCTGAAAAACACCACGGCCAATGTCGCCAGTACCTGATCCAGGTGATCGCGATTGTAGAGGCGGCGCATGATCGAAGTTTCGATCAGCGCGCCGTAACAGGCCGAGCCGATCAGCGCGGCCAGGCCACCCAGCCAGAACGAGCCGGTGGCCATGGCGGTGTAGGCAGCACAGAACGCGCCGACCATATAGAAAGCACCGTGGGCCAGATTGATCACGCCCATGATGCCGAAAATCAGGGTCAGGCCTGAGGCCAGCAAAAACAGCAAGGCGCTGTATTGCAGGCCGTTGAGAATCTGTTCGAGCAATAACATGACTGCGTTCCTCACGAAAACGCCCCGCAGCTGTGCTGCAGGGCGAGGACAGGGCTCAGGTGCCGGTCAGATCGAGCATTGAGCGGCGTAGCTGTCGACGTGGCGGGTCGCCAGGGTCCTGATCGGCACTTCCACCAGCTTGCCGTCGGCACCGGCCTGCACTTGCAGCAGGTACCAGTCGATCACCGGGTGCTGGTTCTGGGCGAAGCTGAAGTCACCGCGAATGGAATCGAACTGGACGTTCTTCATCGCCGCGCGGAAAGCCGGCTGGTCTTTCAGATTGCCTTGGGAAGTTTTCAGGGCGGCGCCGATCAGCCGTGCCGTGTCGTAGGTCTGGGCGGCATACACCGTCGGGGCGCGCTTGTATTTCTCGGTGAAGGCCTTGACGAAAGCCTGGTTGGCCGGATTGTCCGATTGCGGGTTCCAGAGGGTGACGACGTTGGTGCCCTTGGCCACATCACCGACGGCGGCGAGCATGCGTTCATCCATGGAGAACACCGGCACCACCATCGGGATTTGCGCCGACAGGCCCGAGCCGCCGTATTGCTTGGCGAAGTTGATGCCGCCACCACCCGGATGAAACTGGAAGATCGCATCCGGTGTCAGTGCACGCA
>NZ_RCNW01000039.1:0-4532 GCF_004307605.1 Pseudomonas sp. Sample_24 | reverse complement strand
CAGCACCTCAAGGGCAACAACATCGCGCTGATCTTCGAAAAAACCTCGACCCGCACCCGCTGTGCGTTCGAAGTCGCGGCCTATGACCAGGGTGCCAACGTCACCTACATCGATCCCAACTCTTCGCAGATCGGCCACAAGGAAAGCATGAAGGACACCGCCCGCGTACTGGGGCGCATGTACGACGCGATCGAATACCGTGGTTTCAAACAGGAGATCGTCGAAGAACTGGCCAAGTTTGCCGGGGTCCCGGTGTTCAACGGTTTGACCGATGAATATCACCCGACGCAAATGATTGCCGACGTGCTGACCATGCGTGAACACGCCGACAAACCGATCCACGACATCAGCTACGCCTACCTCGGCGACGCCCGCAACAACATGGGCAACTCGCTGCTGCTGATCGGCGCCAAGCTCGGCATGGACGTGCGCATCTGCGCGCCGAAAGCCTTGTGGCCGGCGGACGATCTGGTGGCACGCTGCAAACAGTACGGTGAAGAAAGCGGTGCCCGCATCACCCTCACCGAAGACCCGAAAGCCGCCGTCAAAGGCGTGGACTTCATTCACACCGATGTCTGGGTGTCGATGGGCGAACCCGTGGAGGCCTGGGCCGAGCGCATTCAGCAACTGCTGCCTTATCAGGTCAACGCCGAACTGATGAAAGCCACCGGCAACCCGCGCACCAAGTTCATGCACTGCCTGCCGGCCTTCCACAACAGCGACACCAAGGTCGGCAAACAGATCGCCGAACAATATCCGCACCTGAAAAACGGCATCGAAGTGACCGACGACGTGTTCGAGTCGCCGGCCTGCATCGCCTTCGAGCAAGCGGAAAACCGCATGCACACCATCAAGGCGATTCTGGTGTCGACGCTGGCTGATTTGTAAGGACTGCCCCCAAACGATCGTTCCCACGCTCTGCGTGGGAATGCCGCCACGGACGCTCCGCGTCCGATGTGACGCGGAGCGTCACCAGATGCATTCCCACGGGGACCGTGGGAACGATCCAGGATCACCGACTCTAAAAGGACAACCACCATGCGTATCGTCGTTGCACTGGGCGGTAACGCCCTGCTCCGTCGGGGTGAACCGATGACCGCTGACAACCAGCGCGCCAACATCCGGATCGCCACCGAGCAGATCGCCAAGATCCACGCCGGCAACCAACTGGTCATCGCCCACGGCAATGGCCCGCAGGTCGGGCTGTTGTCATTGCAGGCCGCGGCCTACACCTCGGTTTCTCCCTATCCGCTGGACGTGCTCGGCGCTGAAACCGAAGGCATGATCGGCTACATCATCGAACAGGAACTGGGCAACCTGCTGGACTTCGAAGTGCCGTTCGCGACCCTGCTGACGCAGGTCGAAGTCGATGCCAATGACCCGGCCTTCCAGAACCCCACCAAACCCATCGGCCCGGTGTACACCAAGGCCGAGGCAGAAAAACTGGCTGCCGAAAAAGGCTGGGCAATCGCCCCGGACGGCGACAAATATCGCCGGGTAGTCGCCAGCCCCAGACCGAAACGCATCTTTGAAATACGCCCGATCAAGTGGCTGCTGGAAAAAAGCAGCATCGTGATTTGCGCCGGCGGTGGCGGCATTCCGACCATGTACACCGCCCCCGGCAAGCTCGAAGGTGTCGAGGCGGTCATCGACAAGGACCTGTGCTCGGCGCTGCTGGCCGAACAGCTTGAAGCCGACTTGCTGGTGATCGCCACCGACGTCAACGCGGCGTTTGTCGACTTCGGTAAACCCACCCAGAAATCCATCGCTCAGGCTCACCCGGACGAAATGGAAAAACTCGGCTTCGCCGCGGGCTCCATGGGACCAAAGGTGCAGGCAGCCTGCGAGTTCGCACGCCATACTGGAAAAGTCGCGGTGATCGGCTCACTCGCCGACATCGAATCGATCGTCCAGGGCAAGGCTGGCACCCGCATCAGCACCGCGACACCTGGCATTACCTACCTGTAAGGAGAGACGTGAATGGCACAATTCGAGCCGGGACACTTGCACATCGAACGTCATGCGCTGACCCCGGATGATGTCAGCTACAACGTGCACCTCGATTATGAAGTCAGCAAGAATGCCAAAGGGGAAAAAGGCATCCAGTTCACCTTGCATGGCAGCATTCAGGGCAAGGACGTGTCGGAGCCGTTCTTCCTGCCGAAAGAGGAAGCCTACAACTTCGCCAGCAACGTGACGAAAATCGCCGAAAAGTACGGAATTCCCAAGACCCACAGCCAGATCGGCTCTGTCCACAAGCATTACGATCTGATGTTTGAAGACATCCGGCAGCAGTTGAATATGAAATCCGGCGACCCGGTCAACCTCGAACACTTCGAGTAACTCAGGTACCTCTGCTGATCGTTCCCACGCTCCGGCGTGGGAATGCATCCCCTGACGCTCCGCGTCAGTGTGGACGCGGAGCGTCCATGGCAGCGTTACCACGCAGAGCGTGGGAACGATCATCATCCCGCTCTGGATTTCACCTTACCCCTGCTCCAAGGCATACTTGCCACCCTCCGTAATCCAGAACCCGAAAGCGTCCCATGCGTATCCACGTCAGCTTCATCGACCGCGTCGGCATTACCCAGGAAGTCCTGGCCCTGCTCGGTGGGCGCAATCTCAATCTGGATGCGGTGGAAATGGTCCCGCCCAACGTCTATATCGACGCGCCGACCCTGAGCCCGCAAGTGCTCGAAGAGTTACGGGATGCGCTGTTCAGCGTGCGCGGCGTGCAAGCGGTCACCGTGGTCGACATCCTGCCCGGCCAGCGCCGACACCTGCAGCTCGATGCGTTGCTGGCGGCCATGACTGACCCGGTGCTGGCATTGGACAGCGCCGGCAAAGTGCTGCTGGCCAACCCGGCATTGATCGCCCTGTACGGTCGCGAACCGGCCGGTGAAAGCATTGCCGAGCTGTTTTCCGATCCGGCGTTGCTCGACGCCCTGCTCGAACACGGTTTTCGTCTGCCGCTGCGCGAAATCACGGTCAACGGCCAGACTTTATTGCTGGATGCCACGCCCATCACCGACGCTGGCGCGTTGCTGACCCTCTATCAACCCAATCGCATTGGCGAACGGCTGTCGGCGCTGCACCACGACCACGCCGAAGGTTTCGATGCGCTGCTGGGTGAATCGCCGGTCATTCGCACGCTCAAAGTCCGCGCACAACGGGTGGCGGCCCTCGATGCGCCGCTGTTGATCCAGGGCGAAACCGGCACCGGCAAGGAGCTGGTGGCCCGCGCCTGTCACGCCATCAGTGCGCGGCACAGCTCGCCGTTTCTGGCGTTGAACTGTGCGGCCTTGCCGGAAAACCTCGCCGAAAGCGAACTGTTCGGCTATGCACCCGGCGCCTTCACCGGCGCGCAACGGGGCGGCAAACCGGGGCTGATGGAGCTGGCCAACCAAGGCACGGTATTTCTCGACGAGATCGGCGAGATGTCGCCGTACTTGCAGGCCAAATTGCTGCGTTTTCTCAACGACGGCAGCTTCCGGCGGGTGGGCGGTGATCGCGAGGTCAAGGTCAACGTTCGTATCCTCAGTGCGACCCACCGCGACCTGGAAAAAATGGTCAGCGAAGGCCTGTTTCGTGAAGACCTGTTCTATCGGCTCAACGTGCTCAATGTCGAAGTGCCGCCGCTGCGCGAACGTGGCCAGGACATCCTGTTGTTGGCCCGCTATTTCATGCAGCAGGCGTGCGCCCAAATCCAGCGTCCGGTCTGTCGCCTGGCGCCGGGCACTTATCCGGCTTTGCTCGGCAACCGCTGGCCGGGCAATGTGCGGCAACTGCAAAACGTAATCTTCCGCGCCGCCGCCATCTGCGAAAGCAGCCTGGTGGACATCGGCGACCTCGACATCGCCGGCACCTCGGTGGCACGCCAGAGCGATCAGGACGTCGACAGCCTGGAACAGGCCATGGACGCGTTCGAGAAAAACCTGCTGGAAAAACTCTACGTCAGCTACCCCTCGACCCGCCAACTGGCCAGCCGCCTGCAAACCTCGCATACCGCCATTGCTCATCGGTTGCGCAAGTACGGCATCCCCAATAAGCCGTAGAGCGTTTGATTGATCGTTTGATGATCGTTCCCACGCTCCGCGTGGGAATGCAGCCCGGGACGCTCTGCGTCCCACAGCGTGACGCAGAGCGTCACAAGAGGCATTCCCACGCAGAGCGTGGGAACGATCTATTCAAAAGCGACCTCCACCTGTACTGAAAGCGCTACAGCGGAACGATATCGCTACACTCCGCCCCGATCACGGCTGCGCAAGGCTTTGATCCACCTCAGCTTTTATCCTTGATAATTGCCGTATCGATTTCGCTACAGCGCCCCCTCACCCTGGAACTCCGAACCCCGCTAAATCATTGATCCAAATAAGAAAAACAACATTGGCCGTGTTCTTGCTAAGTAGACGCTCATAACCAGGGCATCGCCCAAGCATTCAATCGCGTCCACCAGACGAGTCTGGCCCCTTAGGAGTTTCCATGAGCGAGTTGCGTTTTACTGAAGATCACGAATGGCTGCGCACCGAAGC
>NZ_RCNW01000437.1:0-759 GCF_004307605.1 Pseudomonas sp. Sample_24 | reverse complement strand
GTACCCTCGTTCATATCCATCTGGACCAGCACATAGCCAGGGAAGAACTTGCGCTCGCTTTTGCGCTTCTGGCCGTTACGCATCTCAACCACTTCTTCAGTGGGAACCAGAATCTCGCCGAAGCCATCTTCCATGCCAGCCAGCTTTACACGCTCGATCAACGAACGCATGACATGCTTCTCGTAACCCGAGTAAGCATGCACAACATACCAACGCTTAGCCACGGGACACCCTTAGCCGACAATCAAGGAAACAAGCCAGCCGAGCAGGGAATCAAGCCCCCACAACAGCAACGCCATAACCAGAACAACAGCCACAACAATCAACGTGGTCTGCGTGGTTTCTTGGCGAGTTGGCCATACGACTTTACGAATCTCGGTACGCGCTTCCTTTACCAGTACAAAGAAAGACTTGCCCTTAACTGTCTGCAGGCCTACAAAGGCAGCTACAGCAGCAATCACAAGCAATGCGAGTACGCGGTACAGGATCGGCGAAGCAGAGTAATACTGATTACCAACAACGCCAACAACCACCAAAGCGACTACCACTAGCCACTTGAGCAGATCGAAGCGAGAGCCTTGAGCTTCAGCTTTAGGAGTCATCTATGAAGATCCTGTGAAAAGAAAGCCAGACACACCGAGTGAATCTGGCAGGTCAGGAGGGAATCGAACCCCCAACCTACGGTTTTGGAGACCGTCGCTCTGCCAATTGAGCTACTGACCTAAAACAAAATCAGGCCGACCATTATGCCGGCCCGAA
>NZ_RCNW01000351.1:0-4581 GCF_004307605.1 Pseudomonas sp. Sample_24 | reverse complement strand
CTCGGCGAAGCGGCTGCCCAGCCGCATCGTGTACGGCACAAGAAACTGGCCTGATTGGGTTGGTTGCATAAAGCGGAGCCTTCGGGCTCCGTTTTTTTTTTGCCCGGTTTTTTTCAGGAATACCGCGGTGAATTCATCGCTGGCAAGCCAGCTCCCACAGGATTTTTGTCATGCCCGGAAATGTAGTCACCGCTGACACTGTGGGAGCTGGCTTGCCAGCGATGGCGATATAACTGTTGGTGCATAATTTGAGTCTGATCTCACCATTCAAGTGCAAAATAGGGCTAAAAACCGGTCTGATTTATATCCTGTGCACCATTTAATTTCATAGAAGCGACATTCTGCTCTGTTCCTGTGCGCGATCCGTTTGTTAAAGTCCGGCGCAATCTCTCCCAATGACAATAAATTTGCCGAGACTCTTCATGATCGAATCCGTCGAATCTTTCCTGGCGCGCCTGAAAAAACGCGACCCGGATCAACCCGAATTTCACCAGGCTGTCGAAGAAGTCCTGCGCAGCCTGTGGCCGTTTCTCGAAGCCAATCCGCACTACCTGACCTCGGGCATTCTGGAACGCATCTGTGAACCGGAGCGGGCAGTCGTGTTTCGGGTTTCCTGGGTCGATGATCATGGCAAGGTGCAGGTCAACCGTGGCTTCCGCATCCAGATGAACAGTGCCATCGGTCCGTACAAGGGCGGTTTGCGCTTCCATCCTTCGGTTAACCTCGGCGTGCTGAAATTCCTCGCCTTCGAGCAGACCTTTAAAAACTCGCTGACTTCGCTGCCTATGGGCGGAGGCAAGGGCGGTTCGGACTTCGACCCCAAAGGCAAAAGCGATGCCGAAGTCATGCGCTTCTGCCAGGCTTTCATGAGCGAGCTGTACCGGCACATCGGCGCCGACGTTGACGTGCCGGCCGGAGACATCGGCGTCGGTGCCCGCGAGATCGGTTTCCTGTTCGGTCAGTACAAGCGCTTGAGCAACCAGTTCACCAGCGTGCTGACCGGTAAAGGTCCAAGCTACGGCGGCAGCCTGATCCGCCCGGAAGCGACGGGTTTCGGTTGCGTGTACTTTGCCGAGGAAATGCTCAAGCGTCGCGAGCAAACCGTCGAGGGCAAGCGTGTGGCGATTTCCGGTTCCGGCAACGTCGCCCAATACGCTGCGCGCAAGGTCATGGACCTGGGGGGCAAGGTGATCTCGCTGTCGGATTCCGAAGGCACGCTGTACTGCGAAAGCGGTTTGACCGAAGAGCAATGGAGCGCGGTGCTGGAGCTGAAAAACGTCCAGCGCGGGCGCATCAGCGAATTGGCCGGCCGTTTTGGTCTTGAGTTCCTTGCCGGGCAACACCCGTGGGGGCTGAGGTGCGATATCGCGCTGCCTTGCGCCACGCAAAACGAACTGGATGCCGAGGCGGCTCGCGCTCTGCTGCGCAATGGCTGCATCTGCGTGGCCGAGGGCGCGAACATGCCGACCACGCTGGAAGCAGTGGACCTGTTCATCGAGGCGGGGATCCTGTTCGCCCCGGGCAAGGCGTCCAATGCCGGTGGCGTTGCCGTCAGCGGTCTGGAGATGTCGCAGAACGCCATGCGTCTGCTGTGGACCGGCGGTGAGGTGGACAGCAAGCTGCACGCGATCATGCAGTCGATCCACCACGCCTGTGTGCATTACGGCGAAGAGAACGGTCAGGTCAATTACGTCAAAGGCGCGAACATCGCCGGCTTCGTCAAAGTCGCCGATGCGATGCTTGCTCAGGGTGTGGTTTAAGCCGGTTCGATGCGGATCACTGCAATCACTTGATCACCGGCCGGGCGTTGCCACAGCACCTCGTCACCGAGTTGTGCACCCAGCAACGCCCGACCCAGTGGCGAGCCCCAATTGATCAGGCCATGGGCAGCATCGGCCTGATCTTCGCCCACCAATTGCACCCGGTGTTCGCTGTCATGCTCATCGGCGTAGGTCACCCAGCTGCCGATCTGCACTTTTTCGGTTGAAGTGGCGACAGCTGCAACCTGTGCGCTGCTCAATCGCTGCTTGAAGTAGCGCAGGTCCCGTTCGAGGTCGACCAGGCGTTGTTTGTCGGTCTGGTCGATCCTGGCCGATTGTTCGGCATGCAGCGCTTGCAGCTCGGCGACTTTTTCCTGCAACAACTTCAACCCTTGCGGCGTGACGTAGTTGGGTTGCGCACTGACCTGCCGTTCAACTGGCTGATCGGCTTGCGCGGCGGCGTTATCTTCATTGACGAAGGCGCGACTCATGGTTTTCTCCCGGTATAGGGTTTGGGCCATGGTCGCAGGCTTTTAGTTTCGAGAAATATCTGTCTGCGACTCATTGCCAGATCGCAGCCCTGAACTGACCTCCAAAAATTGGACACCGATCCAGAGTTAGGGGCAGATCACCCTGTAGGAGCACAGCTTGGTGGCGATGGCATCACCTCGGTCTAACTGAATAACCGCGTCGATATTATCGCCAGCAAGCTGTGCTCCTACGGGTAATGCGCGGCGATTAGTAGTGATACCACTTCATTTCAAGCATCACTTCGTTCTCCGGCGAAGCCAGGTGGCTGAATTCGCGCTGGGCGCTCAGGCGCAGGCCCAGGTTGCGCGATAGCTCCCATTGTTGGTTCAAGCTGATGGAGCGGCGCACTTCGCCATTGGTGAAGAAATCGCCCCTGGTCTCAAGGCTCAAGTTACCCAGCGGGTTTTTCCAGAGCAGGCCGGTGTTGAAACCTGCTGCCGGAGAAATGAATTCGGCGAAGTCATTGTTGTGCTCCACCCGCACAGTGCCCAAGGCAAAGCCGAGCATGTCGTTGGCCAGTTGCCAGGTGCCGCCGCCACCGCCATTGACATGGCTGACCAGGGTTTCATCGTCATGCTTGCCCGGCACCCGTTCCAGGCCGCCGGTCACCTGCCACGACAGCGGTTGCAGCAACTCGTTGCGCGGGGTCAGGGAGCGGATGGTCGCCAGGTCCAGTTGCTGCACCTGCCAATCATTGCCTTCGTATTGGCGCAGCTTCAGTTGCAGGATTTCGATCTGCGCGCCAAGGGGGAAGCTTTCCGAGTTGTCGTTGAGGTCGTGATAGGCCATGCGCAAACCGTATTCGCCAAAGGCGCGGTCGCCACGGGTACCTAGACCGGCCTGCCACGTGCGGGATTCATGACCATCCTCTGGCAGGCCGGGTTGCGGGATGTCCAGTTCCGGTGCCGGGTTCTGGTTGATCGCCCGCAGCAGTTCGAAGCTGCGCTGTGCCCGCTGCGGATCGCGTTCCTGGCCGTTGGCGCGATACCGTTCAAGACGATAGGCCGCGTCGATGATCAGTGCCTGGCGCGCGCGAGGCTGGGCCTTGAACGCCGGGGTTTGCAATTGCTTCTGGTCGGCGCTTACGGTCAGCACCCATTGTTGTTCTTCATCGGACAACGGCTCGGCGCGGCTCAACAACTCCCGTTCGCGGGACGGACGATACTCGATCGACTCGACCAGCCCTGCGTCTTTCACCGCTTTGACGGTGTCGGTGGGAATGGCGGTCAGCGGGAATTGTTCGGTCAGGCGCAGGCTCGGGCGGGCCACTTGCAACAGTTCCAGCAGGCGATAGGAGCAGTTTTCGTCGAAGAAGAAGTAGTCGAACTTGATCTGCTTCAACTCCCAGACATGCTCGACCATGCGCGCGGTTTCCTGCTGGGTCAGGTTGAGCCGGTATTCCCACAGGTCGCGGTTTTCCAGGCTGCGGTATTCCGAGAGTTTTTCCTGATACGGCACCAGGGCAAACAACCCTGGGTAACCGCCCATCAAGCCTTTCCAGGCATAGAGAATGCTGTTGTCCGAACCTTCGATGTACGCTCCAAAGTTGATTGCGTAGCTGAGCAGCGAAGTCTTGTCGCTTTGCACATCCGCCTGATCGATACGCAACAGGGTGTGGCCGAACATCGAGGAAGGGCTGTTCAAATACGCCGCGGGGAAGATCATTACCGCGCTGTGGGGCGAGACATCCTTGAACCATTGCTTGAATTCGGCGCAGTCCAGGACTGGCAGATCTGTCAGATTGAGCTGTGCTTTGAGCCAACGGGTGCGCGCCGGATAAACGCATTGAGCGTGCTGCTCGCCCGCGCTGGCGGGCGCGTACAGCGCTTGCACGGTGGCCGCCAGTTCACGGTCCGGGTGTGCGTTGCCATCGGCGGCAAGGAAGAACTTCGGATCGCTGACATAGCTGCGCCAGCCGCCGAGCTTGGCGGTTTCGTAATGGCCCAGTGAAATCCAGAAAGGGTCGTTGGCCAGTTGCTGCAAACGTTGATTGTCGATAACGGGCGCGGCGGACAGCGGGGCGCAGACACAGAGCGCCAGCCAGGCAAGGCGTTTGAGCATAGTCGGCAACTTAAACAGGAAAAAACAAAGACCCGAAGAAGGGCAGGTCGAAAAAATAAAAGCCCGCTCTCCGAAGAGAAACGGGCTGATCGAGCTTAAGCCTGAGTAGCGTACTTGGCCAGACGAGGATCGCTCTTCAGAACGGCCAGGGTGTTGGTATGCACATCTTCTGCAGTCACGTCAGCCTTGCTGAAGATCTGCTGGAAGTGCTGGTGAGTGACGGCGGCGA
>NZ_RCNW01000428.1:0-4651 GCF_004307605.1 Pseudomonas sp. Sample_24 | reverse complement strand
GGCTTCTCGATGCCTTCGCCTACTTTGAAGTAGGTGAAGGAAACGATTTCAGCACCGGCTTTCTTGGCCAGCTCGCCAACCTTGATTTCAGGGTTCTTGACGAACGCCTGCTCAACCAGGCTTGCTTCGGCCAGGAACTTGCTGATACGGCCTTTGACCATGTTCTCAACAATGTTTTCTGGCTTGCCTTTGATTTTTTCTTCGTTCAGCTGCAGGAACACAGCCTTTTCACGCTCGATGGCTTCGGCGGAAACTTCCGAAGGCAGCAGGAACTCAGGGTTGCTGGCTGCTACGTGCATAGCGATGTCTTTGGCCAGGTCAACGTCGCCGCCTTTGAGTACAACGACAACACCGATCTTGTTACCGTGCAGGTAACCACCAACAACATCACCTTCAACGCGAACCAGGCGACGGATGTTGACGTTTTCGCCAACTTTGGCCACCAGGGCTTCACGAGCCGATTCCTGAGCGGCGATCAGCGGAGCTGCGTCGGTCAGTTTTTCGGCGAAGGCTTTTTCGACGCTGGCGGCAACGAAGTTCTTGAAATCGTCTTGCAGGGCCAGGAAGTCGGTCTGCGAGTTCACTTCCAGCAGCACGGCGGACTTGTCGTCAGCCTTGAGGGCGATAGCGCCTTCAGCGGCAACGTTGCCGGCTTTCTTGGCGGCCTTGATGGCGCCCGAAGCACGCATGTCATCAATGGCTTTTTCGATGTCGCCGCCAGCCTTGGTCAAGGCCTTTTTGCAGTCCATCATGCCTTCGCCAGTACGCTCGCGCAGTTCTTTGACCAACGCTGCAGTAATCTCTGCCATTTCAAAATTCCTCTTGGATAGGTTATCAACCATTCCACCCGATCGAACGGGCGTTCAATTCTTCCCGAACCACCCTTGTAAGCTGCTGCACGTTACAAATGCTGTAGCTGCGCCGCCGACAAATGGTTTTCGAGGTGGCAAAAAGGGGGCCAAGCCCCCTTTTTGCTTACTGAGTCAACGCCAGGGCGTCAATTACTCAGCTGCAGCTGCCGGAGCTTCTTCAACGAAAACTTCGGTGCCGCCAGCAACGTTGTTGCGACCACGGATAACAGCGTCAGCCATCGAACCCATGTACAGCTGGATAGCGCGGATTGCGTCATCGTTGCCTGGGATGATGTAGTCAACGCCTTCCGGGCTGCTGTTGGTATCGACTACGCCGATAACCGGGATGCCCAGCTTGTTGGCTTCGGTGATCGCGATGCGCTCGTGATCAACGTCGATAACGAACAGAGCGTCTGGCAGACCGCCCATGTCCTTGATACCACCCAGGGAACGATCCAGCTTTTCCAGGTCACGGGAGCGCATCAGCGCTTCTTTCTTGGTCAGCTTGGCGAAAGTACCGTCTTCGGCTTGTACTTCAAGGTCACGCAGACGCTTGATGGAAGCACGGATGGTCTTGAAGTTGGTCAGCATGCCGCCCAACCAGCGGTGATCGACGTACGGCGAACCGCAACGTGCTGCTTCTTCAGCAACGATCTTGCCAGCGGAACGCTTGGTGCCGACGAACAGAATCTTGTTTTTGCCCTGGGCCAGACGCTCTACGAAAGTCAGAGCTTCGTTGAACATTGGCAGGGTTTTTTCAAGGTTGATGATGTGGATCTTGTTACGCGCGCCGAAAATGTATTTACCCATTTTCGGGTTCCAGTAACGGGTCTGGTGACCGAAGTGCACACCGGCCTTCAGCATATCGCGCATGTTGACTTGGGACATGATAGTTCCTTAATAAGTCGGGTTTGGCCTCCACGTATCCCAATGACCAACCAGCAGCATCAGCTGAAGGCACCCAGGTCATCGTGTCGACACGTGTGTGGATTTAGGCTTTTCGGGGCATCCCCGGAAAGCGGCGCATTTTATATCACAGGGCAGGGAAAAACGGAACCCGGATTCTGAAAACCTGGCGACTAGGGCACTCCCGCCCTTGGAATCCGCCCAGAATGCACCATTCTATAGAGAGAAGCGATGCACAGAGGCGCGGATTTGCGCTGATCGTCTGATAGAATCGCGTTTTTCAGGGCTGCGAAGATCGATCGCGCAACGCCCTTTTCGTAAAGAAAGCGCCATCGAGCGCAGAGAGAGCCTGTATGACCGTCACCCTCAAAACTCCCGAGGACATCGCAAAAATGCGCATCGCCGGCAAACTGGCCGCCGATGTGCTGGAAATGATTGCCGAACATGTCAAACCGGGCGTGACCACCGAAGAACTCGACCGCATCTGCCACGACTACATCGTCAACGAGCAGAAGGCCATTCCGGCCCCGCTCAATTACAAGGGCTTTCCTAAATCCATCTGCACCTCGATCAACCACGTGGTCTGCCACGGGATCCCGAACGAGAAGCCGCTGAAGGATGGCGACACCCTGAACATCGATGTCACCGTCATCAAGGACGGCTACCACGGCGATACCAGCCGCATGTTCCACGTCGGCAGCGTGCCGGTCTGGGCCGAGCGCCTGTCGCAAGTGACCCAGGAATGCATGTACAAGGCCATCGAACTGGTCAAACCCGGCTGCCGCCTGGGCGATATTGGTGAAGTGATTCAGAAGCACGCTGAAAAGAACGGCTTCTCGGTGGTTCGCGAGTTCTGCGGCCACGGTATCGGCAAAGTGTTCCACGAAGAGCCGCAGATCCTGCACTACGGCCGCGCCGGCACCGGCATGGAACTGAAGGCCGGCATGACCTTCACCATCGAGCCGATGATCAATCAGGGTCGCGCCGACACCAAAGTGCTGGGCGACGGCTGGACCGCGATCACCAAGGACCGCAAGCTCTCGGCTCAGTGGGAACACACCCTGCTGGTGACCGAAACCGGCTACGAGATCTTCACCCTGCGCAGCGATGACACCATCCCCCGCGTCTCGGCCTGATCCCGTTACCGTACCCAGCCTATAGAAAGGAAAGCCAAACGATGCCGCAGGTGGACCCCGAACTCTTCGACCGCGGCCAGTTCCAGGCTGAACTGGCCCTGAAGGCAAGCCCTATCGCTGCTTTCAAGAAGGCCATCCGTCAGGCCCGCGAAGTGCTCGATGCACGTTTTCGCAGCGGCCGGGATATCCGTCGGTTGATCGAGGATCGCGCCTGGTTCGTCGATAACATCCTGCAAAAGGCCTGGGAACAGTTCGACTGGAGTGAAGACGCCGACATCGCGCTGGTCGCGGTCGGCGGCTACGGCCGTGGTGAATTGCACCCCTATTCCGATATCGACCTGTTGATTTTGCTCGACAGCGCCGACCACGAAGTTTTCCGTGATTCCATCGAGCGTTTTCTGACGTTGCTGTGGGACATTGGCCTGGAAGTAGGTCAGAGCGTTCGCTCAGTCGACGAATGCGCCGTCGAGGCCCGAGCCGACCTGACGGTGGTGACCAATCTCATGGAGAGCCGGACCATTACCGGCCCCGAACATCTGCGCCAGCGCATGCTTGACGTCACCAGCACCGCGCACATGTGGCCAAGCAAGGACTTCTTCCTGGCCAAGCGCGCCGAGCAGAAGGCCCGCCACCACAAATACAACGACACCGAATACAACCTGGAACCCAACGTCAAGGGTTCGCCCGGCGGCTTGCGTGATATCCAGACGATTCTATGGTTCGCCCGTCGCGAGTACGGCACCCTGAACCTGCGTGCCCTGGCCGGAGAAGGTTTCCTGGTCGAAAGCGAGAACGCCCTGCTTGCCTCTTCCCAGGAATTTCTGTGGAAGGTGCGTTACGCCCTGCACATGCTCGCCGGTCGCGCCGAAGACCGCCTGCTGTTCGACCACCAGCGCACCATCGCCGGTCTGTTGGGGTTTGAAGGTGACGACGCCAAGCAAGCCGTCGAAAACTTCATGCAGCAGTATTTCCGCGTGGTCATGAGCATTGCCCAGCTCAGCGACCTGATCATCCAGCACTTCGAGGAAGTCATCCTCGCGCCGGAGGATGAGGCGCCGCCGCAGCCGATCAACTCGCGATTCCAGTTGCACGACGGCTACATCGAGGCGCGCAACGACAATGTGTTCCGCCGCACACCGTTCGCCATGCTGGAAATCTTCGTACTGATGGCGCAGCAGCCGGAAATCAAAGGCGTACGCGCCGACACCATTCGCCTGCTGCGTGAAAATCGTCATCTGATCGACGACGACTTCCGCAACGATATCCGCAACACCAGCCTGTTCATCGAGCTGTTCAAATGCAAGATTGGTATCCATCGCAACCTGCGCCGGATGAACCGCTACGGCATCCTCGGGCGTTATTTGCCGGAGTTCGGTTTCATCGTCGGGCAGATGCAACACGACCTGTTTCACATCTATACGGTCGATGCCCACACGCTGAACCTGATCAAACACCTGCGCAAGTTGCAGTACACCCAGGTATCGGAAAAATTTCCGCTGGCCGCCAAGCTCATGGCCAAGCTGCCCAAGCCGGAGCTGATTTACATGGCCGGGCTGTACCACGACATTGGCAAGGGCCGGCATGGTGATCATTCGGACATCGGTGCCGTGGACGCCGAGGCCTTTTGCCAGCGCCACCAGTTGCCGCTGTGGGACAGCCGCCTGATCGTCTGGCTGGTCCAGAACCACTTGATGATGTCGACCACCGCCCAGCGCAAGGACTTGTCCGACCCGCAGGTGATCCACGATTTCGCGCAGA
>NZ_RCNW01000182.1:0-39406 GCF_004307605.1 Pseudomonas sp. Sample_24 | reverse complement strand
CTGATATTCGCGATATCCAATAGCCATTAATGTGACGCCATTCTCATTGCATGAACGGAGTCAGGCTTTTGTGTGCGATCGCAAGTAAGTGGCCAGCTACCCTTTTGACTTCTCCAGCCTGCTCTCCTGCCGGCCAGAGCGCGATCTCACGACGACCCGGTTACGCCGGGGCGACAATCGTCCTCGTCGACACACACGACATCCCCTCATTTGACATGACGTTGTGGAGATAAGCATGCCGAACAATCGCACAGAATGGGCAAAGCGGGTCCCGGAGTTTCTTGTCGAAGCCGAAACCCTCCTGGCCAAAACCGAAGAATGCCTCAGTCACCTGCAACTGATCAGCAATGACAAGGACGCCATCGACTGCTTGCTCAGCACCCTTCTCAAGCTCGCCAGCAAGGCCGATGCCCTCGCACTGGCGGCCGTTTCAGAGTTTTCGTTGCACATCCACGGCTTGCTCAATCATGCGCAGCATCACATGGATCTGCACGACGAAGCCCTGGCCGCACTCAAGGACTGCCTGACGTTGATCGCCTGGCAACTTGAGTTGATCGATCAGAAGACCGGCCAACTCAGTCTCGACGAAAGCGAACAGACGACCCTGATCGAAGCGTTCGCCTTCCAGGTCGGTCAGCAGCATTTCCAGCCTGCGGTTAATTCCAGACCGTTTACACTCGTTTCCTATATGGAACGCCAGGCTTGAATGTCATCAATAGAGCGCAACTCCATGTGTTTGTGGCCAACGGTGCTATATAACCTAGCCAAGTACAGGTCGTAATTGAACATTACGTACCCATTAACGACATCTTCGAACAAACCATTATTCCTGCGTTTTTCCTGCCAGCTCGTTCAGAGCGTCGCTTGGCGCAAATGGATCCAAACCCCTATGTTCAAGGGGAACCGGTGACAGCAGCGACCACACATTTCCCAACATGGAACTACCGTACAAAACGGACTGTTTCCTGACTTCCTGGACATATAACCCAAGCGCGACCAACGGTATGTTCGGTGTTATTATGGCGCCCATTAGTTGACGTCAATTAATGGCGATGTGATTGTGGGTGACTGCAACGACCAAGTTCCATCCTGGATTTCTCATTCAGATAGTACGTCCCGTTGAAGTCCATGCATGACACTACAAAACAGAGATCCGTCAGCCATGACCGGTCTGCCCGCAGCGAACCTCCATTGGCTCCATCCGCTATGTACGCCAGTTTCAAGTCAATCACCATGTGGCCACCCTCACGAGAAAACGCTCGCCGGTTCACGCTATTGCTATGTGCCAGCTCGACGCTCGGCAGTCTGCTCATCTATGGCCTGTCCACTCGCCTGCCCCTCGGCCTGCTGATACTGGATATCGCGGCACTTGGCTGTGTCTGGGTGCAATATCGCCTGTCGCGCAAGTCGATCAAGTTTCAACCGCAAGAACTCGCCGACCGACTCCTGCAAGTTCAGGAGAACGAGCGCCATCGCCTGAGTCGGGAGCTGCATGACGACATCGGCCAATTGCTGACTGCTGCAAAACTGCAAAGTGACTGGCTCAAACGCCGAATGCCGGAAGAGCTTCAGGGGCAATGTGCGGTACTTTGCGACACGCTGGAGGAGACGCTCGCCAAAGTGCGCGACGTATCGGCCATCCTCAATCCTCGGCAACTGACCAGCCTGGGCCTCGAAGCCAGTCTGCGCGCGCATTTACTCAAGACGCTGGCCAACTCCCCGGTGCATTGGAGCCTGGAATGCCATCAACGCCTGACCGGCATACCGGAAGAAATGGCCGTCGCGGCATTTCGCATTACCCAGGAAGCCGTCACCAATATGCTGCGGCATGCCGAGGCAAAGAATCTGCTGGTGTGTCTTAAACGCTTGCCCCAGGGATTGAGCTTGTTGATCAGTGATGACGGCCAAGGTTTTGCGCCTGCCATTGATCCGGGCCGCGAGGGGCAGCGCGGAATGGCTGGAATGTCGGAGCGGATCAGCCAGCTGGGCGGTACATTGACCGTTACCAGCGAGCCTGGCAAAGGCACGCAAATCCAAGCACTCTTCCCCTGGGCGCCCCGTGCGCTTGAGCGGGCCAGTACGAATAAGGTTATGCATTGACTTGTCACTTACTTCTGGTGGATGACCACTCGCTGATCAGGGCTGGCGTGCGCGCCCTGGTGCTGGACCTTCCTGGCTACGACGTCATTGGCGAGGCCAATGACGGCTCACAATTGCTCGCGATGGTCGAACACCTGTCCCCGGATATCGTCCTGCTGGATATTTCCATGAAGCAGACCGGCGGCCTTGAAGCCTTGCAGCAACTCAAAAGGATTCGCCCGCAAAGCAAGGTGCTGATCCTGTCGATGCACACTGACCCCGCGCTGATCATGCAGGCGCTCGAATCCGGGGCCCACGGCTATTTACTCAAAGACACGACGGCTACTGAACTGGAGCATGCGCTGCAAGCCTTGCGTAACAATGAACGCTACCTCAGCCCGGCGATCGCCCATACCGTGATCAACCAGGCACTGACCCGCAACCAGAAACACCCGGCCCCGGCAGACTCGCACAACCTGACCGCCCGCCAACTGGAAATCCTGCGCCTGATCGTTCGCGGGAAATCCACTCGGGAAATTGCCAACGGCTTGGGCTTGAGCGTCAAGACGGTCGAGACCCACCGCTCGCAAATCATGAAGCGCCTGCAGATCTACGATGTGGCTGGCCTGGTGTTGTTTGCCGTGCGCGAGCAAATCATCAGTCTGGACGATTGACGACCTCATTTACGCTCAACAATGGAGAGTCGACCGGCAGATGCACTCGCAATGCTCCCGGCTGCGCGCAGAAGCGCAGATTGTCACCCTCCAGCGGTTCGCCATCGAGGTTGATGTACAACCCCTCAGCCACCTTGATCTCGACCCACGGCAGTCGGGCGCGAACAAACATGCTATCGATGCCGAATCCATCCGTCAGCAAGCTTTTCAAGGTCCCGACCACTTCCTGTGGCGCTGGCAAAATGCTGATATCGAGCAGTCCATCGTCCGCCAGGGCTTGCGGGCATAATTCATGTCCGCCGCCAGCCTGCCGGCCATTGCCGATGCCCAGGGCCAGCAGCTCTCCGCTCCAATGAAAGTCCGGCCCCTGCAGTTCACCGTAAGCGGCGTGCAGCTCACTGAACCGTGACAAACCGGTGAACAGATAGGCCGCACCACCGAGCACCTTTTTCAGGTCCTCGGAAGTATTGGCTGTGACCTGACTGCCGAATCCCCCCGTAGCCATGTTGAGAAAGACTTGCCCACCGACCTCGCCCAGATCGATGGAACTCGCAGCGACGTCCAGTAGATCCAGAGCCAGCGCAGGTTCCAGAGGAACGCCAGCGGCGCGTGCAAAGTCATTGGCCGTTCCAAGAGGCATCAGCACCAGGCTTGCCTGCGTCGACTGCGCGGCCATGGCCTCGGCAATATCACGCAAGGTGCCGTCGCCCCCGCCCGCAACGATTTTCGGGTAACCCGCGGCCAGTGCCTCTTCCACCAGGCGCTGCGCATCGCCAGCTTCCCAGGTCAATCGAACGGCGAGCTCCCAACCCTGTTCACGCCTGGCTTCAACGGCAGCGCGCACATCCTCGTTGAGCGCCTGCTTGCCATGCAGAATCAACAGCGCCTTGCGTTCACTCATGGTGTTCACTCCCGGAATTGAATGGCGTATGGAAGATGTTGACCTCCTTGCCCCCACTAAAAGTTGCACGCTGACGATCTTTTTCCAGACGGGCGCCCTAGAAGCCCTGCAAGACGGGATTTTTCCCACAAAACCTTAGGAATCCGCTCAATTGACCAATACCTGTGATTGGTACACCTTGGTGTCTACGGATTTCACTCAGCAGCAGGACAAACACAAGGACGTGCCATGCAAAACCATGACATCAGGCTTCCAGTGATGCCGGTCGTGCCCAACGCTGCACAACGCACTGATCAGATGACGGATTTCGCAAGCAGCAAAAACCCCAAGGGAGAAGTCGATATGGAACCTCGCGTCATCGAGCTGGAGACACACCTGAAATACATTCGCAAGGACATGGAAGAAGTGCGCAATGACGTCAGGTCAATAAAACACAGACTCGCCTATTCCGCGGGCGGAACGGCGGTGGTCCTGGGACTGCTTGGCTGGATCGCCAACAGTCGCTTCGATCAGCTTGTCACACTGCTGCTGGCTCATTAAGCCACCCAAACGCAAAACCCGGTTTCGTCAACCGGGCTTGCGAGCTTTCATTGCCGCGAGAATCAAATCAATACTTCACTCAACGGAATGAAACTAACGCTATCACCTGCGACCAACGTGCGCCCTTCCATGACTTCAACCAGTCCATCAGCCCAGGCGGCACTGCGCAGCACGCCAGAGCTCTGATTTTTGTAGATGATCGCCCGACCGTTCTCAAGGCGACCGCGCAAGTATTCGCGTCGATTGCCTGCAATGGGCCAGTCAAACCCGCATTGCACTTGCACGTTCAACGGCGCGACATCCTTGACGCCCAGACGACGCAAAAGATAAGGCCTGGTCAACAAGGCGAAGGTCACGAGCGTCGACGCCGGGTTACCCGGCAGACCGATGACCGGAACACCACGAAAATGTCCGAATGTCAGCGGCTTGCCCGGTTTGATAGCGAGCTTCCACAAACTCAACTCACCCTCTTCCCGCAAGGCAATGCCCAGAAAATCGGCCTCACCCACAGATACACCGCCGGTCGAGAGAATCAAATCGACATCTTTCAGTTCGCCGAGTCGCGCGCGCGTGGTGACAAGATCGTCTGGAAGAATACCGGCATCGACCACTTCACAACCCAAACGCTGCAGCCAACTGCAGAGCAGCACGCGGTTACTGTTATAGATCTGCCCTGGGCCTAATGCTTGACCTGGCTCAATCAACTCGTCGCCAGTGGACAGAACCGCGACGCGGATCTTGCGAACCACATCCAGCTCAGCACAACCCAACGACGCAGCCAAACCTTGCTCGATCGGCCCCAGGCGCGTACCCGCTGGCAAAACCAGTTCTCCGACAGTCGTTTCCTGGCCCTGTGGTCGAATGTTTTGCCCGGGGTTCATGACTTCGGTAAACGCTACTCGCTCGTCCGACTGGACTTCAGCGTTTTCCTGCATCTCGACACAATCGGCGCCGGCGGGAACAGGCGCCCCGGTGAATATCCGGGCACAGGTGCCTGGCTGCAAGGGCTCGGGAACCTTGCCTGCAAAAATTTTCTGGCTGACAACCAGTGGTTCTCCGGTCCAGTCAGCAATACGTAGCGCATAGCCATCCATGGCACTGTTCGGCCACGGCGGGAGATCCAGCGTCGACAGCAGATCATCCGCCAACACACGACCCTGAACCTGAGCCAACGGCAAGCGTTCACGTTGAAGAATTCTCGTGGCGTCCGCCATTTCCAGTAACCGCGCCAGTGCTGCCTCAACGGGCATCAGGCTACCGGTCTTGCCCGGCTTACCCACGGGATTCACAAGGGGCTGCCTGTTTCAAATGAGTGACGAAGTTGCATGGGCGATGGCGTGAATCCAACTGCTCGCCAAGAATGCCGTCCCAACCGGTACGCACCGCATTGGTCGAACCAGGCAAGCAGCAGACCAGCGTGCCATTCGCCAGGCCAGCCAAGGCGCGGGACTGGACCGTAGACGTGCCGATGTCCGCTACGGAGATCTGGCGGAACAGTTCACCGAACCCATCAACTTGTTTATCGAGCAGGCAGCTCACCGCTTCCGGAGTACTGTCGCGACCGGTGAAACCGGTGCCGCCAGTGATCAGCACGACCTGCACGACCTCGTCGGCAATCCAGTTGGCGACTTGCGCACGAATTTTGTAGAGATCATCTTTGAGCAGTACACGGCACGCCAGGTTATGGCCGGCCGCCGTCAAACGGTCGACAAACACCTGACCTGATGTATCGGTTTCCAGGGTACGGGTGTCGCTGACCGTCAATACCGCAATGTTCAGCGGCGCGAAAGGTACATCAGCCTTGGCTTTCATAGGCTCGTCCAGTTGTAGGAGAAACAGCCCGGTGTTATATCACAGCGCCCCCTTTTTTCGCCGCCCCCCTGGAGAACTGCCATGACTTCGATTGCACAATTGCCGTCCTGCTCCATTCTGCTCCTGGCAGGCGGGCGCGGCCAACGCATGGGCGGACAGGACAAAGGGTTACTGGAATGGCACGGCGAGCCGCTGATCGCGCATTTGCATCGCAAGACGCGCCCCCTGAGCGATGACCTGATCATTTCCTGCAATCGCAACATGGATAAGTACGCTGCCTACGCCGACCAGTTGGTTCATGACGACGAAGGCGACTTTCCTGGGCCGCTGGCCGGCATTCGTGCTGGCTTGAAAGCAGCCCGCCATTCGCATTTATTGGTCTTGCCATGTGACGTTCCCCGCATCGATGCTGCCCTGCTTGCCAGCATGCGTGAAACCGCCAGCCTGCATCCCGACAAACCGTTGATGTTGCGCCATGACGAACACTGGGAACCGTTGCTGTGCGTCATACCCGTAGCCCTTCGCGCAGACTTTGAAAGTGCCTGGCAAGAGGGCGAACGAAGCCCGGGGCGATTGATGCGCAAGTTGGGCGCTACTGCCCTGCAGTGCCCCGATAACGACCCTCGCCTGGCCAACCTCAACACGCCGGACCTGTTAAGCACGCACGACACTGTGTCAGACTGACACTACCCAAGGAACTTGCAGGCGCCGTTCACGTCTCAAGCTCAGGTAACCTAAAGAATTCATTTCGGAGACACACCATGACTCAACGGACCCTGGCCACTTTCATGCTCGCACTGGGCCTCGCCACCCTCGCCGGTTGCGCATCGCCTACAGTGATCACCTTGAATGACGGTCGCGAAATCCAGGCCGTCGACACGCCACAATATGACGATGATTCGGGCTTCTACGAATTTGAACAGCTGGATGGCAAACAGACCCGCATCAACAAGGATCAGGTTCGTACCGTTAAAGAGCTGTAATCTTCGCGGTGAATACCGGATAAAAAAATGCCCCGACTAATCGGGGCATTTTTTTGTCTGTTTCATGAGTACCGAAGGGCTATGGATTCGGCTCGTTGTTCAGTTTATCGACCCGGGCCAACGCTTGTGTGGCTTCGGTGATGCATTTCTTGTCATCGTTGGCCGCCCGGGCTGCTTCAGCGCTTGCCTGCATCCGCTTGATTTCCATGGTGGTGTTTTCGGATGTGGCTGGCAGGCTCGTTACTTTGTCCTTGAGCTCCTGAAGCTTGATGGCGCAAAGGTCATTGTCAGCGGCGAAAACGGGAGAGGCCAGCATTGCAGCGCAAATGAACATTCCAGCAAAAACGGTACGTTTCATGAGTATCTCCAGGCTTGGACAGTCCCGGGATTGCGTGTCGCAGTTCCGGGATCATTGATCGCCACATTTGTGGTGCATGATCAAATGACTGCAAACCCGGGCGATAATTCTATTTCAGTTCCGGGATCACCATTGCAGGGTGATCGAGCTCTCGAATTCCCGGTCCTCTCCACTGACCGGATCGACAAACTTCAGCCCTTGCGCCAGTAGCTTCAAAGGATTGGCGTAGTCATCTTCCACGTCCTTGAGTACCTGGGGATAAAACGGATCGTTACAGATGCTGGCGCCCAAAGCTGTCATGTGGACCCGTAACTGGTGCTTCTTGCCCGTCACCGGATAGAGCCCATAACGCCACAGATCGCCATTTTTTTCCCTGACCTCCACCGCCGTCTCGGTGTTGCTGATGCCCGGACCTTCCTGCATGCGGAAAAACGGTTCGCCATCAATCAGTCGGCTTTTATGGATCAGCGGAAAAGACAGATCAGGTAATGCCCGGGCAATGGCTTCGTAGCGTTTTTCGATCTGCCGTGTTGGAAACAGGGACTGATACGCCGAACGACTTTGCGGGTTGGCGGAAAACAGCACCAGGCCAGCGGTATGGCGGTCGATGCGATGCAGGGGCACCAGATGGGGATTATCGAGACGGCGGATCAGCCGTCTCAGCAATGTCTGCTCCACGTATTCCCCGGCCGGGGTCACGGGAAGAAAATGCGGTTTGTCCGCCACGACCAGATGCTCATCCGCGTACAGAATCGACTCCGTCACGGGGATGGTTTTTTCGTCTGGCACTTCGCGAAAATAGTGAATCCGTAAACCTTCCTTGTACGGCAGATCAACGGCGATCGGCACTCCGTGCCCATCGAGAACGCGGCCTCGCGCAACCCTGTCCAGCCACTGATCACGACTGATGGCGCTGAAATGCTCGCACAGGCATTCGATTACGGTCCGCCACGGGCCAGGTGGCAAATAGAGCGTACTGGCCTGGCTGTGTGCGGCGGAAAAAGATGAAGTGGACATACGAACGTTCTAACCCTCAATGCAGAACGGCATTATCCAACAGCAACGGGGGCGAACCTAGCAGAGATTCTTCAGGCTGGAATCTGCCTGCGCGCCGCTGCCTCGGTGTACTCCTTCAGCCAGCGCAGTACATCGACCGCCTCCCAACGCCCCGGATCGTAGAGCGCATACAACAAGCCCTGATAGCCCACCACATCCAGTTGCCGGTGATAGCCAGCACGCTGGAACAAGGCTTCGATTTCTGCAAAACAGGTATTGAAGTGGACCTTGTTGAACGGAGTTTTCCCCTCCGTTACCAGACCGTCCAGACGCAACTCGAGGACCGCCTCACGTACCACGTCCACCGACATCAGGTTGACGCTGCTTTTCAATTGCTCGACATTGACCACGATTCTTCCCTCTCACGCCCGCACCCGCACGCTTCGGCCGATAACCGGCGGCGGCAAGGCTGCATTGCGAATAACTGTATGTGCATACAGTATCCGAATACCATCCTTTAAGCCAAGAGGATCAATCGCAAAGTTCGACAGGCGGGAACGTCGTGCCGGGAAAATTTCTACCGCAAAAATGCCACCACATCATCGGCACTGAAGGGCCAACCCAGTTCAGCCCCTGTATCGACCCGGCGCAACACCGGAATGCGCAGACTGTAAGCCGCAAACCAGGTTTCGTCGTCGGCAATATCCACCAGTTCCACCAGCAGACCACGCTCGACGAATTCCATCAGCATGGCTTCGGCCACTTCACAGAGATGGCACCCCAGGGTGCCGAACAACTGACATTCAGGAAGCATGAGGGCTCAACCGAAGAAATTAAGTGACCATTCTAGGCCTGCCCTGAAAAACCGTCGAGCCATTGTAATATCTGGCCTGTAGCCAGGGACCGCTACCGCCTCCGGCTCGATTTCCAGCCCGGGCCGAAGGCGGTGGAAGGGTCAATCCTGACTGACAGCACCGATCTTGTGCACCGACAAATCCGCGCCGTAGTACTCCTCTTCCTGACTCAGTCGCAAACCGTGGAACGCCTTGATCGTGCCGTACACGGCAAAGCCGCCGGCCAACGCCACCATCACACCTGACGCGGTGCCGATCAACTGGCTGATCAGGCTAACGCCCCCCAGCCCACCCAATTCGCTCTGGCCGAAGATGCCGCAGGCGATCCCGCCCCACACACCGCACAGGCCATGCAACGGCCAGACACCCAACACATCGTCGATATGCCATTTGCTTTGCGCGGCGGTAAAACACCAGACAAACAGTGCCCCGGCGACGGCGCCGGTCACGAGTGCTCCCACCGGATGCATGAGGTCGGAACCGGCGCAGATCGCCACCAGTCCAGCCAATGGGCCGTTGTGCAGAAAGCCGGGATCGTTGCGGCCGACAATCAGGGCCGCCATTGTGCCCCCGACCATGGCCATCAAGGAGTTGATCGCCACCAGCCCGCTGACCCCCTGCAAGGTTTGCGCACTCATCACGTTGAAACCGAACCAGCCGACAATGAGAATCCACGAGCCCAATGCCAGGAACGGAATACTCGACGGTGCGAACGCCACCAACCGCCCTTCGCGATAGCGCCCATTGCGTGGTCCCAGCAACAACACCGCGGCCAGTGCCAGCCAGCCGCCCATGGCATGGACGACAACAGAACCGGCAAAGTCGTGGAAACCGGCGCCGAAATGCGCCAGCAACCAGGCTTGCAAACCAAAATTGCCATTCCAGACGATGCCTTCAAAGAAGGGATAAATGAACGCCACGATGAGTGCCGTCGCACACAGTTGCGGCACGAATCTCGCCCGTTCGGCGATACCTCCGGAAATGATTGCCGGGATCGCCGCGGCGAAAGTCAGCAAAAAGAAAAACTTCACCAGAGCGTATCCATGGTCGGCATTGATCACCGCCGCCGGTTGCATAAAGGTGACACCGTAGGAGATCCAATAGCCTATAAAGAAGTAAGCCAACGTTGAAATCGCAAAGTCGCTGAGGATTTTCGACAATGCGTTGACCTGGTTTTTTTGTCGGACCGTTCCGACTTCGAGGAAGGCGAACCCGGCGTGCATGGCCAGAACCATGACGGCGCCGATGAGAATGAACAACGTGTTGGAACTATGGACCAGGCTGTCCACAGCGCTTTGCATATTTTCCATGGATTTGGCAGACCTTAAGGCTGAAAAAAGCACCAAAGCAGTTCGCGCGGGCAATCCATGCACCAAGTTGTGACCTATCAAAACGACTAGCTCACTCCCGATGAACCGCTTTGAGGCACAGGGTTCGTCAAGTCCGATCGGGGCCGGACAAATCGCGCGGGTTTCGATTGTTTGAGTTATGGTTTCAGGCAAACCTTGCCCAGCAACAGCGCATGCGGACAGGCCGGCGCACCACGACACAGCAAAAGTTGTACCAGTCATTTGTACTGAACCTTCGCGCAAGGCTCATACTCGAACGTTTCAGAAAGCCACTTATGGAGATCACCAATGGCCAGCATCAAGGCAAAGACTGCTCAAGAAATCCTGATGAGCGATTTTCAGACACTGGTCAGCGACACCGAACGGTTGCTCGAGCACACCGCGTCTCTGGCCGGTGATCAGGCGGATGAGCTGCGAGACCAGATCCACGACAGTCTTCTGCGGGCACGGGAAACCTTGAAACTGACTGAAGACTCCCTGCGCGAACGCGGCAAAGCTGCCGTCACCGCCACTGAAGATTATGTCCAGGCCAACCCTTGGCAATCGGTCGGGATTGCCGCCGGCGTGGGTTTCCTCATTGGCCTTCTGGCGACACGGCGCTGATTATGGCGATCGGTGACCCCGTCTCGCCCGAGACCAGCCCAAGTTCCTCATCGCGGCGCCTGGGTGCTGCATTCCTTGGCTTGCTGCACAGTCACGTCGAACTGTTTGGCATCGAGTTGCAAGAGCAGAAGGCCCGCACCGTAAGCTTGCTGCTGTTTGCAGGCCTGGCGTTGGTATTTGCCTTGCTGTTGCTCGTGGGACTATCAACGCTGGTGCTGATTCTGTTCTGGGACACCTATCGTCTGGCGGCGATCATCGGGCTCTGCGTGTTCTATACCCTGGCAGCGATCTTCTGCGGCATGCGTTTGAGAGCAGCCATCTTCGATGAATCCTCGCCCTTCCATGGCACCCTGGAAGAACTGGCCAATGATCGGGAGCGTCTGCTGCCATGAACCTGCCTGAACTTCCAAGAAACAGTTCGCGTACGGAAATGCGCAAGGCGCTGATCCGCCTGCGCATGGAAATGCATCGCCAGGAAATCCGCCATGAATCGGGCCAACTGCTGCAGCCCCTGCAGCGTGTTCGCGGCATGACGCAAAATTTGCAGGACGGTTTCGGTATCAAGCACGCTCCACTGTGGGGTGTGGCCGCCGTCACCTTGCTTGGTTTTCTGACCGGCAAGGGCGCAAAACATGGCGGTGGAATCAGCAGCCTGACTCGGCTGGTTCGACTGGGCACCACCCTGGGACCTCTGGTCAAGCTGGTCATGCAAGGCTCCTCGCGCAAACAGTAGCGGCCACGCTGCTGTTTGTACGCAGCAAAAACATGCGGGATGAACCTCTTCATCGAGGGGGTCATCCCGCGTGCCACTTGCAGGTCGCAGTGTGAACCGGGAAGCTAGGCTCATCAGTCACCTGACGGAGAGAACCAGCCTTGGATTGGCATACCCTGCTTACCCGCGAACGCCTTGGGAAGCCGCTGCATAGCCCGCAAGAGCTCGGCCGCAGCCCTTTTCACAAAGACCATGACCGGATCATTTTCTCAGGTGCGTTCCGCCGCCTCGGACGCAAGACCCAGGTTCATCCGGTGTCCAGCAACGACCACATTCACACTCGCCTGACGCACTCGCTGGAAGTCAGTTGCGTCGGCCGATCGCTGGGGATGCGCGTCGGGGAAACCATTCGCAACGCCCTGCCAGACTGGTGCGACCCCAGCGACCTGGGAATGGTCGTTCAATCGGCCTGCCTGGCCCATGACATCGGCAACCCACCGTTTGGCCACTCTGGCGAAGATGCGATTCGCCACTGGTTCCAACAAGCCGCTGGCCGGGGCTGGCTGGACGCGATGAGCGAAGCCGAGCGCAATGACTTCCTCAATTTCGAAGGCAACGCCCAAGGCTTTCGGGTACTGACTCAACTGGAGTACCACCAGTTCGATGGCGGCACGCGATTGACCTACGCCACGCTCGGCACCTACCTGAAATACCCATGGACGGCCAAGCACGCCGATTCGCTGGGTTACAAAAAGCACAAATTCGGCTGCTATCAAAGCGAGCTGCCGCTCCTGGAGCAGATTGCCCAGAAGCTTGGCCTGCCACAACTTGAAGACCAGCGCTGGGCGCGCCACCCGCTGGTGTACCTGATGGAAGCCGCCGATGACATCTGCTACGCGCTGATCGATCTGGAAGACGGCCTGGAAATGGAGTTGCTGGAATACGCCGAAGTCGAGTCCCTGTTATTGGACCTGGTGGGTGACGATTTGCCGGAAACCTATCGCCAGCTCGGCCCCAGGGATTCACGTCGGCGCAAACTGGCGATTTTGCGTGGCAAGGCCATCGAGCACCTGACCAATGCCGCTGCCCGCGCCTTCGTCGAGCAGCAGCACACCTTGCTGGCCGGAACGCTCCCCGGGGATCTGGTGGAGCACATGCACGGCCCTGCCAAGCGTTGCGTCCTGAATGCAAAAGACATGGCGCGCAAAAAAATCTTCCAGGACAAACGCAAGACCTTTCACGAGATCGGTGCCTACACCACGTTGGAAATTTTGCTCAACGCCTTTTGCGGTGCGGCACTGGAGCAGCATGACGGTCGCACGCCATCCTTCAAGAGTCGGCGGATTCTCGACCTGCTGGGCAACAACGCGCCCGACCCGCATGGCCCTTTACACACCTCGTTTCTACGAATGATCGACTTCATCGCCGGCATGACCGACAGCTACGCCAGCGATATGGCGCTGGAGATGACCGGGCGCTCCAGTCACTGAGCCAGATCGGCCATTACGTCATTCGTAATGGCCGATTAACCGCGGATAACTCAAGAGCATTCAACGTTCGCGGAATATCCCTACAGCCAATGTCGAGTGAACTGATCGATTGTTCAGAGTTGTCAGGAAACAATCACGACTATTTTTGTACAACATCATAAGCGTGGTAAAGATGATAAAGGACAATCTGCGCATCTTGCTGGTGGAAGACCATCCGTTTCAGCTCAGGGCAACACAATATTTATTAGAAAGTTTTGGTTTTACCCGACTGATTACAACCGATTGTGCCCAAGGTGCGTTTCAGGAAATGAACCGCGCCGAGCAGCCGTTCGATATTTTATTGTGTGACCAATGTCTGCCGGACATGCCTGGAATCGAGCTGGTCAAACTGGCCAGCGAGCTTGGAATGATCAGGCAAGCAATCCTGCTGAGCAGCCTGACGTCCGCAGAACTGGATGGCATAGAAAACTCGGCAAACATTCACGACCTTCCTTTACTTGGTTACTTGATAAAACCATTGAAACAATCTGAATTTATACAACTATTGACCTTGACATAACCATTGAAAGCCAATTTAAAACAGTCAAAAAAAGCAGTAAAAGCCCCGAAGTAAACTTCCTGCCAAACACAAACATACAAAGTAACTTTTATTCACCCTCATCAAAAACCTAGTTACCACGTAAGGCTATTCTTTATCACTTGTAGGAACTTTCCTATATTGCAGGTACAGCCGCAGCTGTTTGTACGTCACCTCGACTATCTGAGCTAAGGTGCGCGCTTTATTGAGCTCGCATGGGATTTGATTATGAACTCCGTTTTTATCGTCGACGATCACCCTGTCATCCGACTTGCCGTTCGCATGCTGCTGGAACACGAAGGTTTTAAAGTCGTTGGCGAAACCGATAACGGGGTCGACGCCATGCAAATGGTTCGCGAGTGCATGCCTGATCTGGTCATTCTCGATATCAGCATTCCCAAACTTGACGGGCTGGAAGTACTTGCCCGCTTCAACGCCATGAGCACTCCGCTGAAAACACTGGTTTTAACTGCACAATGCCCGACCCTTTTCGGTATTCGTTGCATGCAATCCGGGGCCTCGGGCTATGTATGCAAACAGGAAGAACTCAGTGAATTGGTCAGCGCGATAAAAGCGGTATTGTCGGGTTACAACTATTTCCCGAGCGAGGCGCTGAACCCTGTACGAAGTGATGATATTCGCTGGGCCGAACTGGAACTATTCAAGTCAGTCAACGACCGTGAGCTGATGGTATTGCAACTTTTTGCACAAGGCCGCACCAACAAGGAAATCGCCAAAGGCATGTTCCTGAGCAACAAGACTGTCAGCACTTACAAGAAACGTCTTATGCAAAAGCTCAAAGCCAAATCCCTGGTCGAACTCATCGAAATGGCGAAGCGCAACGCTTTGGTGTGAGAAAAACCATGCCCAGCCGCCTGACGGATTACCTGATACTGATGATCGCAGGCTTGTGCCTGAGCACTTCATTGTTCGCGGCACAGGGCGCTGAAAACTATGCCCTGTTGAGTCGCTCCACGGCCGGCACCCTGGAAATCCGGCTGGATGCCACGCAACGGCAATGGCTCGAGCATAAACGCGAGCTGGTCCTTGGAACGTCAGCACCGGATTATCCACCCTTCGACCTGACACTCAGCGGCCAGGATTATGAAGGTTTCACTGCCGATTACGCAGGCATCCTTGGCACTGTCACCGGCTTGCCGGTCAGGGTTCAACGCTTTGCGACCAGAAATGCTGCCATCGAGGCACTGGAAAGCGGCAAAATTGACCTTCTGGGAACTGCCAACGGGTTTGAAGCCCACAATGACAACATTGTCCTTTCCGCACCCTATGCCGTGGATCAACCGGTACTGGTGACACGCGAAGGTGAAACCAGGTCGTTGACCGATGGCCTCGCCGGCATGCGATTGAGCATGGTCTATCACTACTTGCCGCAGGAAGAAGTCAAAGCGCTTTACCCGAAGGCAATCATCACGTCCTATCCGTCCTACCAGAATGCGATCAACGCCGTGGCCTTCGACCAGGCCGATGTGTTTCTGGGCGATACCATTTCAACCCATTACATGATCAACAAGGGCTACCTGAACAACATCCGCATGGCCAACTTCGGTAAACACGAAGCCCACGGTTTCAGTTTCGCGGTGAACAAAAACAATCCACAACTGCTCGGCATCATCAATGCGATGCTGATGGCGGTTCCTGTAAGCATCCGGGAAGACATCGCCAAACGCTGGAGTGCCGGCAGCGACATTCTGCTCACCGATCACAAACTGGAACTCAGTTACAGCGAGGAGCGCTGGCTGGCACAACATCCGGTCGTGCGAGTGGTGGTCAACGAAGCTTTCGCGCCACTGACGTTTTTCGATAGCGCCGGCAACTTTCGCGGCGTGGCCGCGGACTTGCTCGAGCTGATCCGCTTGCGTACCGGGTTGCGCTTCGACATTCAGCGCAGCCGCAGTGACAGCGACATGATCGAACGGATCAAGCACAACCAGGCCGACCTGATCGCCGCCCTGCTCCCCAGTGCGCAGCGCGACACCCTGCTGAACTTCAGCCGCCCGTACCTGCAAAACTCCTACGTCTTGCTGACACGCAAGGCCCCGGACAGCCCGCTCAATCTTGAACAGCTTGAAGGCAAACGCCTGGCTGTCGCCCAAGGCAACCCGGTGGTGGAGTATCTGCGCAAGGATTTTCCCAGGATAAAACTCATAGAAACGCCCGATACATTCAGCGCCGTAGAGATGCTGGCCGAAGGTTTGGCCGAAGGTGCGGTCAACTCGTTGGTGATCGCCAACTACTTCATTTCATCGCGTCTGTTCGAGCGCTCGCTGCAGATCAGTACCACCATCGGCACCGAGCAGGCAGCCTTTTCCCTGGCAACCGGCCGCGAGGCCAAGGAGCTCAATGACATCCTCAACAAGGCATTGCTGAGCATCGCCCCGGAAGAACTGGGCATCATCAACAGCCGCTGGCGAGGGTATTCGGAGTCCACGCAAAACACCTGGCGAACCTTGCACCGGCTCTTCTACCAAATCGTCATAGGTGCCGGTGTATTGCTGATGATTTCCGTGGCCTGGAACGCGTACATGCGGCGCCAGATCAACCAGCGCAAGGCGGCCGAGCGAGCCCTGAACGATCAGTTCGAATTCATGCGTTCACTGGTCAACGGTACGCCTCACCCGATTTACGTACGCGACCGCCAGGGCTTGCTGCAAAGTTGCAATGACAGTTATCTGCAAGCGTTCTGCGCAAAACGCGAAGACGTCATCGGTAAAAGCGTGATTCAGGGCTCGATGAGCAATGCGTTCGAAGCCCTGGAGTATCAGGCCGATTACCAGCGTGTCGTGACCGAAGGCACGCCGCTGATTCTCGACCGTGCGCTGCACATCGGCGGCCGGCGATTGACGATCTATCACTGGATTCTTCCGTATCGGGATTCAAGTGGTGAGGTTCAAGGCATCATCGGTGGCTGGATCGATATCAGCGAACGGCGACAACTGTTCGATGATCTGCGCTTGGCGAAAGAACGCGCCGATGAAGCCAATCGGGCCAAAAGCACATTCCTGGCGACCATGAGCCATGAGATCCGCACCCCGATGAATGCAGTGATCGGCATGCTCGAGCTGACACTCAAGCGCATTGAACACAACCATCCCGATCGCTCGGCAATCGATGTGGCGTATCACTCGGCCAAAGACCTGCTGGAGTTGATCGGAGACATACTCGACATTGCACGCATCGAATCCGGGCACCTGAGCCTGAGCCCTGAACGCGTCAATCCTGAAGAGATCGTGGCGTCGGTGGTGCGTATCTTCGATGGGCTTGCCCGGCAGAAAGCGCTCGAACTGCTGCTGGAATTCGAATCGGCCGATCCGCCCATGGATGTTCTGCTCGATCCTCTGCGCTTCAAACAGGTGCTGTCCAACCTGGTCAGCAACGCCATCAAGTTTACCGAGCAAGGCCAGGTCAGGATTGTCGTCCGACTGCAGCACGCCACCGAACCCGATCATGTGGACATGATGTTGCAGGTCGAAGACAGCGGCATCGGAATCAGTGAAGAGGACCAACTGCGCCTGTTCGCGCCTTTCGCTCAGGCCGATGCCACCGGCCAGTCAGGCAGAGGTGGTGCCGGGCTGGGCCTGGTGATCAGCCGCAGCCTGTGCGAAATGATGGGTGGCCAACTGCAATTGAGCAGTCAGCCCGGGACAGGAACCAACGTGCGAATGTTGCTGCGCCTGCCCATGCTGCCGCGCGAGCCGCAGGTGGAAAAAATTGAAACCCCGCTCGCTACCGCCATTGCTCCGTTGCACGTCCTTGTGGTCGACGATCACGCCGCCAACCGCTTGCTCATGTGTCAGCAACTGGAGTTTCTGGGCCATCGTTTCCGCGTTGCGGCGGATGGTCAGGCAGCATTCGAGGCGTGGAAAAACGACAGGTTCGATCTGGTGATCGCCGATTGCAACATGCCGGTCATGAATGGCTACGCGTTGGCGCGCGCCATTCGCCGACACGAACAACACCTGCAATTGCCACCCTGCACCGTGCTGGGTTTTACCGCCAACGCGCAGCCCGAAGAAGTGCAACGCTGCAAACAGGCCGGTATGGATGACTGCCTGTTCAAGCCCCTGACGCTGACCGCCCTGAGTCAATGGGTCAACGGCCTGGCGCCTGCTCTTGTAACACCGGCCTTCAGCCTGCGCGCGTTGCAACAGTTGACCGGAGGAAATCCGCAGCTCAATCAGCGGTTGCTGGCCGAGTTGCTCAACAGTAACCGTCTGGATCGCCAGGCATTGAAGACGCTGTCCGGGTCAACCGAATCGCAACCATTTCTGGACATTGCCCACAAAATCAAAGGCGCCGCGCGAATCGTGCAGGCCTGCCGACTGATCGACTGTTGCGAGGCGCTCGAAGCCGCCTGCCGTGAACGCTTGCTGCGCGAAAAAGTGACCGAGCGCTGCACGGAACTGGAGCACGCGATGCTCGAACTGGAGCAGGCATTGCTGCTGCAAATCGACAAAACGGACCAAGGCGAAATGCCAGAGGCTTAACTATGCTTGGACGCTGAGCAGTGTGTTAACCATCATGGAGTAACTTGCATGCCCAGCCCACTGCGCCCGAATCAACGTCGGTTTCCGTTGCACGTGCATATCAGCGTGATGTTCACCTTTTTGCTTTTGCTGACCGGGGTGGTGCTGGGTGTTTTCAACTATCACCAAACCACGCAGATCATCCTGTCCAGCAGCGAGAGGCTTTTCAATCGAATTGAGCAGGACGTGCGCGTGGACCTGCACGCGACCTACGAACCGATTCGACATTTGCTCAGCCTGCTGGTGCACGCGCCTGCAGTCCAGGCTCCCGATCTGCAACAGCGCCTGGCGTTACTCCCGCCGTTCAGCCAGTCACTCCAGGACAATTCCGACCTCGCCTCGTTGTACCTGGGCTACGACAACGGTGACTTCTTCATGGTGCGGCCGCTGCGCTCCGCACCTCTGAAAGCCCTGCTCAAAGCCCCGGATACAGCGGCATTCCAGGTATGGAGCATCGAACATGACGCTAACGGCCAGGTTCATTCCCAATCACTTTTTTTCGATAAAGACCTGATGTTGATCAGTCGCCTGGACAACCCCGGCGATAATTACGATCCCCGCAGCCGTGCCTGGTTCTCCAGCGCCAGCGACGACAACGATCAGATCACCACCGAGCCCTACATCTTTTTCTCCACCCGCGAAATTGGCACTACGCTGGCCCGGCGCGGCGGTGAGAATGTGGTGATGGGCGCCGACCTGACCCTGGCCGCACTCAGCGCTACCCTGGCCAGGCATGTGGTGACGCCGGCTACCGAAATCGTGCTCTTCGATGGTCAGGGCAATGCCATTGCCTACCCCGACAGCAGTCGATTGATCATCGACGATCAGTCCGCCCGCCTGATCAAGGCGGCCGACCTGAACCCCAGTCTTGGCGCATTGCTCAACAACCCGACGCAGGGCAACCGCCTGAGTGCCGCCGGTCGCAACTGGATCGTGGCCCGCAGCAGCATGCAGGAGGGTGGCCCCCAAGGGCTGCAACTGGCAATGCTGGTGCCGGAAGATGAATTGCTCGTTGACGCCTACCGCATGCGCTGGCAAGGCGCGCTGATTACGCTGGCGACCTTGTTGCTGTGCCTGCCGCTTGGCTGGCTGACGTCGAGAATCCTGGTCAAACCCCTGCGTGCACTGGTGCAGGAAGCGGACGCGATACGCAGTTTCGATTTCAACTTTCCGCTGTCCCGGCGATCCCCGGTGCTGGAGATTGACCAACTGAGCGTGTCGATGGCGCGCATGAAAGACACGCTGGCGAGCTTTTTTCAGATCACCGACAGCCTGAGCGCCGAGACCCGCTTTGCGCCGCTGCTGGAACGGGTGTTGTTCGAAACGGTAAAAATCGGCCAGGCCCAGGCCGGCCTGATTTACCTGCGCGAAGGCGACGGGGACCGCATGGAGCCCCATGGCCTGGTGATTAACGACGTCGCTCAGCCCCTGTCATCCTTCGACATCCAGGCGCATGAACTGCAAGACGTGCAAAGCCCGACATGGCTGCGGCAGCTGTCGGGCGCCAACAACGTCGTGACCAACCTGGGCTTCGAACAGGCAGGGGACCTGCAGAAAGTACTGCTGGCAATGGCCTGCCCGCGAGTCCATCTGATTGGCATCCGCTTGCACAATCGCCACAACGAAACCGTGGGGCTGCTGGTGTTTTTGCTGGCCGATAGCGGCGAGCGCAGTGATCTGGAGAAACTGCGTCCGGATCGCATAGCGTTTCTTCAGGCCGTGTCTGGCGCGGCCGCGGTGAGTATCGAGAGTCAGCGACTGCAAGTCAGGCAAAAACAGTTGCTGGACGCTTTCATCAAACTGCTGGCCGGTGCGATTGACGCGAAAAGCCCCTACACCGGTGGCCATTGCCAGCGCGTGCCAGCACTGACCCTGATGCTCGCCGAGGCTGCAGCGGCCAGCCAGGCCCCGGAGTTCGCCAGCTACCAACCCACGGACGATGAATGGGAGGCGCTGCACATCGCCGCCTGGCTACACGATTGCGGCAAGATCACCACCCCGGAATACGTCGTCGATAAAGCCACGAAACTGGAAACCCTGAACGACCGTATCCACGAAATCCGCACTCGCGTCGAAGTGCTCAAGCGCGATGTCTGGATCGGTTATTGGCGAGGCATTGCCCAGGGTGGCGACGAACAACAACTGGCGGCGCTACGTGATACAGCGCTGACGGCGCTCGATGAGGATTTTGCGTTCATCGCGCGTTGCAATCTCGGTGGCGAAGCCATGGCCGAAGCCGATCTGCAACGCCTGCACAGCATCGCTCAACGCACCTGGACCCGAACCCTGGATGACCGCTTGGGAGTTTCATGGGAAGAAAACCGGCGTCAGGCCCGCACCCCGGCGGCGACTCTGCCGGTCATTGAATCACTGCTGGCCGACAAACCCGAGCATCTGTTCGAACGCCCGGCAGTTGAACTGATAGCGCCGGACAATCCCTCGGGTTTCAAGCTCAATGTGCCACCCTTCAAGTACAACCGCGGCGAACTCTACAACCTGAGCATTACCCGCGGCACCCTGACGAACGAAGAGCGATACATCATCAACCATCACATGGTGCAGACCATCCTGATGCTCAACCACCTGCCTTTCCCGGAACACCTGCGCAACGTTCCGGAAATCGCCGGTGGTCATCACGAAAAAATGGACGGCACCGGTTATCCGAAACGGCTCAAACGCGAGGAAATGAGCCTGCCGGCGCGAATGATGGCGATTGCCGATATTTTCGAAGCACTGACCGCCGCCGACCGCCCCTACAAGAAAGCCAAGTCCTTGAGCGAAGCGCTGGGCATCATGGCATTCATGTGCCGGGACGCCCACATCGACCCGCAACTGTTTGGACTGTTCATCAACGCGCGCATCTATCTGCTCTACGCCGAACGCTTTCTCGACCCTCAACAGATCGATGCGGTGGACGTGCAAGGCCTGCTGATCAAGGCAGGCCTGAAGGGGTGATCAGCAATCGGTCAGGCGCAGGAAAATCGCGGCCAACTGCTCGATTCCGGCCTGATCCTGTGCCGTGAAACGCGAAAGTTTCGGGCTGTCGAGGTCAAGCACGCCGATCAGTCGGCCATCCTTGATCAGCGGCACCACCAGTTCACTGTTTGATGCACTGTCACAAGCGATGTGCCCTGGGAAGGCGTGCACGTCTTCGACCAGTTGCGTCTGCAAGGTCGCAGCCGCCGTTCCGCATACTCCACGGCCAAACGGGATACGCACACAAGCGATCTGCCCTTGAAACGGGCCCAGCACCAGTTCTTCGTTGCGATTGAGGTAGAAGCCCGCCCAGTTCAGGTCATCGAGCTGATTGAACAGAAACGCCGAAAATTGCGCGGCGTTGGCGATGAAATCCCTCTCGTCCGCCAGCAACGATTCGAGCTGCGCGTGCAGCATGCCGTAACCTTCGAGGCCCTGGCCGCTTTTTTGTAAATCGATCATGCCTTGTGCTCCAACAGTTTCAGCCCAACCCAATAGCGGGCAAATTGATACGCGCAACGACCGTTGCGATTGCCGCGTCCCGTGGCCCAACGCACGGCGAGGATGTCCAGCGCTTCGTCCCGTTGCCACTTGAGGCCGGCCTTGTCCGCCAGTTGGCCGATCCAGTGTTCGACGACGTCGAGATAGTGCTCTTGGGTAAACGGATAAAACGACAGCCACAGACCGAAGCGATCCGACAGCGCGATCTTGTCTTCCACCGCTTCGCTGGGGTGCAGTTCGCCGTCGACGCGTTTCCAGTTTTCGTTATCGCTTTCTTTCTCCGGCACCAGGTGGCGACGGTTCGAAGTGGCGTACAGCAATACATTGTCCGGCGCTTGTTCGAGCGAACCGTCGAGCACGCTCTTGAGCACGCGGTAGTCACCCTCGCCCGACTCGAACGACAAGTCATCGCAGAACAGCACGAAACGTTGCGGCAATTTGGCGATCTGTTCGACCACTCGCGGCAAGTCGGCCAGGTGATCGCGTTCAATCTCGATCAGGCGCAATCCACCCTTGGCATGCTCGGCCAGCAAGGCACGCACCAGCGACGACTTGCCGGTACCGCGCGAACCCCAGAGCAAGGCGTGGTTGGCCGGCATGCCATCGAGGAACTGCCGGGTATTGCGTCCCAGTTGCTCCAGTTGCCGGTCAACGCCGATCAGGTCGGACAGGCGCATGTCGAGGCTGACTTGCAGTGGCAGCAAAAACCCGCTTCGTCCCTCGCGCTGCCAGCGCGCTGCCAGGCAATGGGACCAGTCTATGGCTTGCCGAGGTGCAGGCAGCAACGGTTCGATTCGAGCCAGAACGGCGTCGGCACGTTCAAGAAAAGCATTCAATCGGGAGTCCACGTCTTTTCCTCGGGCACGTTCACGGTAATGATGGTGATACATCGACGAAACTTAGCGTTCAATGAGCGATCACCCCGGTACACGGGGTCGCGAGAACATCGGTATACATGCATGATCGACTATGCTTGAGCAGCGAAGGGAAACGGAAGTGGTTCAGCACCCCATGGATATCAAGTTCACCAACCGGCTGTCCTACAAGCAAGCCCGGCTTACCGTGCTGGTTGGTTTCATTTTGGGCATGCTGCTCAGCCTGCTGCAAATAGGCATCGATTATGCCAGTGAAGACGCCTCCATCAACCGCGAAATACTGTCTTTGCTGGAAATCAGCCACAATCCCGCCTCGCGCATCGCCTATAACATCGACGCTGAACTCGCTCAGGAACTGACACTGGGCCTGCTGCGTTCTCCGGCAATCATCGGAGCCAGACTGATCGATAACAACGGCAACGTGCTGGCCGACGTCAAGCGCCCCGGCCAGCAAAGTGGCTATCGCATGATCAGCGACCTGTTGTTCGGTGCCGAACGACAATTCGAAGACCGCCTCTATCTGGACCACCTGCCCAACGAATCCCTTGGCACACTAAAACTGGACGTCGACACTTATTCGTTCGGCTATCGCTTCCTGCGTCGGGCCGAGGTGACGCTGCTCAACGGCTTCGCCCGCAGCCTGATCCTGACCGGCATTCTGCTGACACTGTTCTATGTAATGTTGACCAAACCTCTGGTGCGGCTGATTCACGAACTCAGTAGCCGGGATTCACGCAGCGGGGAACCCACGCCTCTGGAATGTCCGGCAGGGCACGCCAACGATGAAATCGGCGTGCTGGTGAAAGTCGCCAACCAACAATTCGAGAACGTCACCACTGAAATCCAGCAGCGGCGCAACGCCGAAAACCGCCTGACCGATTACCTCGGCCAACTGGAAAACATCGTCTCGGCGCGCACAGCGGAGCTCAAGGCAATCAACACCCGGCTCAGTCAGTCCAATCAGGAACTGGAACTGGCTCGCAGTACGGCGCTGGACATGGCCGAAGCACGCTCGGTATTCCTGGCCAACATGAGCCACGAAATCCGTACGCCGCTCAATGGTCTGTTGGGCATGATTGCGCTATCGCTCGATGGGCCATTGACTGCCGAACAACAGCAACAGCTGTCGATTGCTCACGACTCGGGCAAAGTTCTGGTGGAATTGCTCAACGATATTCTCGATCTGTCGAAGTTCGATGCCGGTCAGCTTGAACTCGAAAACATCCCGTTCGACCTTGGCTCATTGGTCGAAGACACGGCCAACCTGTTGTCGCAAAACGCCGCACCGAGTGTCGAGCTGACTTGCCTGATCGACCCGCACTTCCCGGCGCTGGTGCTCGGCGATCCGACGCGGGTCAGGCAAATCGTCAGCAACCTGCTCTCCAACGCCCTCAAATTTACCCGTTTCGGCAGGGTCGACGTCCGTCTGTCGAGCATCGGCGACGGCGATGGCGTACGAATCGAGGTTTGTGACACCGGCATCGGTATTCCCCAGGATGCCCAGGTCAAAATCTTCCAGCCCTTCACCCAGGCCGGCGCCGGTATTACCCGGCAGTTCGGCGGCACCGGGTTGGGGCTGGCCCTGACCTACAACCTCTGTGAAGCGATGCACGGGCGCCTGACCATCAGCTCAGAAGCAGGTTTCGGCAGTCAGTTCTGCGCAGAATTGCCGTTGCCTCGCCACACGCGAGCCCTGCCGCCGCTGCCATTGCAGGGCAAGGTCGTCGCCATTACCGCCGCAAGCAGTGGCTTGGCCGAACTGCTGGGCAGCCTGCTGCCGGGTTGGGGGCTGGAATACCAGCAACGCGCCATTGATGAATCCCTTCTAGGTTTGAATCCTGATGTGCTGATCACCGATTGCCCCGAATGCCTGTTCAACCTGCGCCCGACTTTCACCGCGCCAATTCTGCTGGTGACCGCTTACGGCAATTTCATGCCCGGAGAGCAAGTCAACGCCCTCGCCCCCTTGCAGCAGCAAGCGCGGCCCCTGGCACGCAACGCTCTGCACCAGACCTTGCGACGAATCCTGCAACCGCAAATCAGCACCGTCAGCGATACGCCGGTGGATATCCTCAGCCCGCAGCGCCGGGCACGGGTGCTGTTGGTCGAGGACAACCCGGTCAATCAATTGGTGGCCAAAGGCATGCTCGGCAAACTCGGCTGTGACGTAACGGTCGCCGCTCACGGAGCCGAGGCGCTCGACCGGCTGGAGAATGATGAATTCGATCTGGTGCTGATGGACTGCAACATGCCAGTGATGGACGGCTATGAAGCCAGTCGGCAAATCCGTCGTAGCGGACGATGGCCGGAACTGCCGATCGTCGCCCTGACCGCCAACGCCATGTCGGAGGAACGCGAACGATGCCGCGCGGCGGGCATGAGCGACTACCTGGCCAAACCCTTCCGCCGCGAAGAACTGGCCTCACTGCTGGACCTGTGGGTTCCCGTTACGACAGAGCCCTGATCTGCCCCAAAAGATGGTCCAGCCCCTGGCGCAAGTCATTCAGGCGATTGAGGTCCACGCCGCTGTCGCATAACAACCGAGCCTTGAGCGGTCCGACTTGATCGCGCAATGCCGTACCGGCGGGCGACAGGCTCAGGTGCACCTCGCGCTCATCGCGCGCCGAGCGTTGGCGCTGAACCAGTTGCAGTTGCTCCAATCGCTTGAGCAACGGCGTCAGCGTGCCGGAATCCAGCGCCAGACGCTCGCCCAATGCCTTGACGGTCGGTTGCTCCGGGGCGGTCTCTTGCCATTCCCACAACACCAGCATGGCCAGGTACTGCGGGTACGTCAGCCCCAGTTGATCGAGCATCGGCTTGTAGGCACGAATCACCGCGCGGGAAGCGGCATACAGCTTGAAGCACAGTTGACTGTCGAGATTCAGGGAGTCGACTGACACGCTGTTCATTTGAGCAGGGCTTCGATCTCGCGGCTCAGATCCTGCGGCTTGGTGGCAGGGGCAAAACGCTTGACCAACTGGCCGTCCTTGCCGATCAGGAACTTGGTGAAATTCCATTTGATGCCTTGGGAGCCGAGCACGCCGGGCGCACGCTGCTTCAACTGCACGAACAGCGGATGGGCACCCGCGCCGTTGACTTCAATCTTTTTGAACAGCGGGAAACTGACACCGTAGTTCAGCTCGCAAAACTCACTGATCGCGCCTTCGTTTCCGGGCTCTTGCTTGCCGAATTGATTGCAGGGAAAGCCGAGCACTACCAGGCCTTGATCCTTGTAGGTCTGCCACAGTTCCTCGAGGCCTTTGTACTGTGGCGTGAAACCGCACTTGCTGGCCGTGTTGACCACCAGCACGGCCTTGCCAGCGAAATCCGCCAGAGTCTTTTGCTCGCCCTTGATCGTGGTGCAAGGAATGTTCAGCAGATTGTCGCTCATGATTTGCGCTCTGGAAGAGATGAGGGATACAAAATAGAGTGCAATTGAATTGTGTGCAATTTAAATTACCGGACGCCACGCTACTGTAGGAGCAAGGCTTGCCCGCGATGGCGTCCTTGAGATCGCCATCGCGGGCAAGCCTTGCTCCTACGGGATAAGTGTTATCCCCGTGGTACCAGGTCCAGGCACACCGAGTTGATGCAGTACCGCAGCCCGGTCGGCGGTGGTCCGTCAGGAAACACGTGGCCCAGGTGCGCATCGCATTTGGCGCAGACCACTTCAGTGCGGATCATGCCGTGGCTGACATCGCGGATTTCCGTCATGGCACTGTCGCCGATCGGTGCATAGAAACTTGGCCAGCCGCAGCCGGAATCGAATTTGGTTGTGGAATCGAACAACGGCTCGTTACAGCAGATGCAGTGGTAGATACCGTCGACCTTGCTGTCGTTGTATTTGCCGGAAAACGGCCGCTCCGTGCCCTTGAGCCGGCATACGTTGTACTGCTCAGGATCGAGCATGGCTTTCCATTCTTCCAGGGTTTTTTCCAACTTTTCCATCATCACACCTCGGCGGCTGAAAAAGCCCGATCTGTACCTTTTCCACGGATCGGGCGGCACGTATGATTGCGCCTCGTCAAACGCCAGTCTGGCAGCCAGACCACGCGCATTCAAACAGATTTATGGGTGCAGCCTCCAAGGCGTCAGGCCTGTGTGATTACGCAGGATTCCCAGTACGGTTGTTCATACGCCGCCTGGATCGTTCATTTTCGGGAACACATCGCCATGCAGGTCAGCAAATCGAACAAGCTCGCCAACGTCTGCTACGACATTCGCGGCCCAGTGCTCAAGCACGCCAAACGCCTGGAAGAGGAAGGCCATCGCATCCTCAAGCTGAACATCGGCAACCCGGCGCCCTTTGGTTTCGAAGCGCCGGATGAAATTCTCCAGGACGTCATCCGCAACTTGCCGACCGCCCAGGGCTACAGCGACTCCAAAGGCCTGTTCAGCGCGCGCAAAGCCGTGATGCAGTACTACCAGCAAAAGCAGGTGGAAGGCGTCGGCATCGAAGACATTTACCTGGGCAACGGCGTTTCCGAGCTCATCGTGATGTCGATGCAGGCCCTGCTCAACAACGGCGATGAAGTGCTGGTGCCGGCTCCCGACTATCCGCTGTGGACTGCCGCCGTGAGCCTGTCGGGCGGCAACCCGGTGCATTATCTGTGTGACGAGCAGGCCAACTGGTGGCCGGACCTGGCCGACATCAAGGCCAAGATCACCCCGAACACCAAAGCCCTGGTGATTATCAACCCGAACAACCCGACCGGTGCGGTGTACTCCAGGGAAGTCCTGCTGGGCATGCTGGAACTGGCCCGCCAGCACAACCTGGTGGTGTTCTCCGACGAGATCTACGACAAGATCCTCTACGACGACGCCGTGCACGTGTGCACCGCATCCCTGGCGCCGGACCTGCTGTGCCTGACCTTCAACGGCCTGTCCAAATCCTATCGGGTTGCCGGTTTCCGCTCCGGCTGGATCGCCATTTCCGGGCCCAAGCACCATGCCCAGAGCTACATCGAAGGCATCGACATGCTGGCCAACATGCGCCTGTGTGCCAACGTGCCGAGCCAGCACGCGATCCAGACCGCGTTGGGTGGCTATCAGAGCATCAACGACCTGGTGCTGCCGCCGGGTCGTCTGTTGGAGCAGCGCAACCGCACATGGGAACTGCTCAACGACATCCCGGGCGTGAGTTGCGTCAAGCCGATGGGCGCTCTGTATGCCTTCCCGCGGATCGACCCAAAAGTCTGCCCGATCCACAACGACGAAAAATTCGTCCTCGACCTGCTGCTCTCCGAGAAGCTGTTGGTGGTTCAGGGCACTGCGTTCAACTGGCCGTGGCCGGACCACTTCCGCGTCGTGACACTGCCTCGCGTCGATGACCTGGACATGGCCATCGGCCGCATCGGCAATTTCCTCAAGTCCTATCGACAGTAAATGACCGGTTTACCGTGCGACGGCGCTTGCAGAGTCGCACGGTGATTCATTCAGCAACATATGTTTGCACCCAGTCGAGCACTGACACTTCTAGCCTTGATCAATACTGCGGCGCCTGCTCCGGTCCAACGCCGACGGGGCAAATGAGACCTGCCGGCCTACAAACACTTCCTGCATCAATGTCGGAAATGCCCTGCAAGCAGCTAAGCTTTTACCGTAGGACACAGTTTGAAATAGTCACCCGGTTGAATACCCCGGTGCAGCACCTTATATACCCCGCAGTACGCTACATTTTTAGCATAAGGAGATTTCTACAACCATGATGCGCATCCTGCTGTTTTTGGCCACTAACCTGGCGGTCGTGCTGATTGCCAGCATCACCCTGAGCCTTTTCGGCTTCAACGGGTTCATGGCGGCCAACGGGGTTGATCTCAACCTCAATCAGCTGCTGATTTTCTGTGCGGTCTTTGGTTTCGCCGGTTCCCTGTTCTCGCTGTTCATCTCCAAGTGGATGGCGAAGATGAGCACCAGCACCCAGATCATCACCCAGCCACGCACGCGTCACGAGCAATGGCTGCTGCAAACAGTCGAGCAACTGTCCCGCGAAGCCGGGATCAAGATGCCCGAAGTCGGGATTTTCCCGGCCTACGAGGCGAACGCCTTCGCTACCGGCTGGAACAAGAACGATGCACTGGTAGCGGTCAGCCAGGGCTTGCTCGAACGTTTTTCGCCGGATGAAGTGAAAGCCGTTCTCGCCCACGAAATCGGCCACGTGGCTAACGGCGACATGGTCACACTTGCGTTGATCCAGGGCGTCGTGAACACCTTCGTGATGTTCTTCGCGCGGATCATCGGCAACTTTGTCGACAAGGTGATCTTCAAGAATGAAGAAGGCCAGGGTATTGCCTACTACGTGGCAACCATCTTCGCCGAACTGGTTCTGGGCATCCTGGCCAGCGCCATCGTCATGTGGTTCTCGCGCAAACGCGAATTCCGCGCTGACGAAGCCGGCGCCAACCTGGCCGGCACCGCCGCGATGATCGGCGCCCTGCAACGCCTGCGCGCCGAACAAGGCCTGCCGGTGCACATGCCCGACACCCTGAACGCCTTCGGCATCAACGGTGGCATCAAACAGGGCTTCGCCCGCATGTTCATGAGCCACCCGCCGCTGGAAGAGCGTATCGACGCTCTGGCTCGTCGTCGGGGCTAAGTGGCAACGCAATAAACAGGAAGGCCCGCAGAGATGCGGGCCTTTTTTTGTCTGCTGATTGATGCGGTGTTCTTCAGGGCCTCTTCGCGGGCAAGCCTCGCTCCTACAGAAGATCCGCCCCTTGCAGGAGCGAGGCTCGCCCGCGAAAGGGCCAGTACAGACAACACACCTTTTATTGAATGGAAACCCGATAAACCCGCTCTTCAAGCCGAGTAACACCCGCCTCCAGAAATTTCCCGCTCTCACTCAGCACATCCTGATCTTCCAGGATCTTCAGCGCCCACGAATCGCCAAACAGCCGCTGCACTTCATCATCGACAACGGCAAACGGCGGACCAGGCATCTGCGTCTGGTCATAGTCCAGAGTGATCAGTAGCCCCAGGGATTCTTTGGGCAATATCCGCTTCAAATGATCCGCATATTCCTCACGCATTGCCTGGGGTAACGCGATCAATGCGGCACGGTCATAGAGCGCAGAACAATCGGCCACATCACCGGCAGTCAGCGCAAAGAAATCACCGCACCACAACTCTATCGAACCTGCCCGATAAACCTTGAAAGGCCCTTGCTCGCTGACGGCAGGATCAAAGCCGTGTTCGCTGAAGAAATCCTCCACGGCCTTCTCCGACAATTCGATCCCCAGAACCTCATGCCCCTGATGGGCAAGCCAAAGCAGGTCCAGACTTTTTCCGCACAAGGGAACCAGCACACGAGCCCCCTCCTCCAGCCCTAACGACGGCCAGAACCGTTGCAGATACGGGTTCACCCGCGGCAGATGAAAGCCGATCTGGTTTGCCGCCCACTTCTTGTGCCAAAACTCCGGCTGCATAGATAACCCCGAAAATTCGATCAAAACACCCTAAAACTTATATTAGATTTAGATCAATGATCTGATTGAAGATGGCGCCATCTTACTCTCTGGAGCTTAAACATGTTCCCCAGCCTGTACATCTCCCATGGCTCCCCGATGCTAGCCCTGGAACCCGGCGCCAGTGGGCCGGCCCTCGCTCGCCTGGCAGCTGAAATGCCGAAGCCAAAAGCCATCGTGATTGTTTCTGCACACTGGGAAAGCAACGAGCTGCTGGTCAGCGGCAATCCGCAACCTGACACCTGGCACGATTTCGGTGGTTTCCCCAAAGCCCTGTTCGAAGTGCAATACCCGGCGCCTGGTGACCCCCAACTGGCCGCCGAAGTTGTCGAGCAGTTGAAGGCCAGCGACCTTCCGGCACGCATCGATCCCCAGCGCCCCTTCGACCATGGCGTATGGGTACCTTTGTCGTTGATGTATCCACAGGCGGACATCCCGATCGTTCAGGTGTCGCTGCCCACCCGTGGCGGCCCTGCCCTGCAAACCCGCGTCGGCCATGCCCTGGCCAGCCTGCGCGAGCACGGCGTATTGCTGATCGGCTCCGGCAGCATTACCCACAACCTGCGGGAACTGGATTGGCATGCCGGCCCGGAAAGCGTTGAACCCTGGGCACAAGCGTTCCGCGACTGGATGATCGAGAAACTTGCCGCCAACGATGAGGCCGCGCTGCATGACTATCGCGCGCAGGCACCGCATGCCGTACGCAACCATCCGAGCGATGAGCACTTGCTGCCGCTGTACTTTGCCCGCAGTGCCGGAGGTGATTTCAGTGTTGCGCACAAGGGATTCACCATGGGTGCGCTGGGCATGGACATCTATCGCTTCGGCTGACCTGCGATCTTTTTCAAAGGCAAAAAAAATCCCCGAACCAGTCGGGGATTTTTCATGTTCGATCAATCAGCCCAAAGGCGGATCAATCTTCGCGATAGCGACGCAGCTTCAACTGCTTACCGGCAACGCGAGTGTCCTTCAGCTTGGTCAGCAACTTCTCCAGACCATCTTCCGGCAGCTCGACGAGGCTGAAGCTGTCACGCACCTGAATGCGACCGATCGCTTCACGCGCCAGGCCACCTTCGTTGAGGATAGCGCCCAGCAGGTTCTTGGCAGCGATACCGTCACGCGCACCCAGCGCGGTACGGCAACGGGCACGACCTTCACCCAATGGCATCGGAGCGCGACGCTCACGATCACCACGCTCAGGACGATCACCGGAACGCTCCGGACGATCGCCACGTGGCGCGTTGTTCGGCACCAGTGGACGCTCTTTCTCGATAGCGGCCAGGTTCAGCGCTTGACCGTTGGTAGCCTTGCGCAGCAGGGCTGCGGCCAGGGCACGCGGACTGCAACCGATGTCGGCGGTCAGGCGATCGAGCAGATCACCGTGGGTCGATTCGGCATCAGCCACCAGCGGCGACAGGCTGTTGGTCAGTTTCTTGATGCGCGCATCCAGAACGGCTTGAGCGTCCGGCAGGCGAACTTCAGCGACTTTCTGACCGGTTACACGCTCGATCACTTGCAGCATGCGGCGCTCACGTGGAGTCACCAGCAGCAGTGCACGACCTTCGCGACCGGCACGGCCGGTACGGCCGATACGGTGAACGTAGGATTCCGGATCGTACGGCATGTCAACGTTGAATACGTGAGTGATGCGCGGAACGTCCAGGCCACGGGCAGCAACGTCGGTCGCCACAACGATGTCCAGGCGGCCATCCTTGAGGGAGTCGATCACGCGCTCACGCTGGTTCTGGGCGATGTCACCGTTCAGCGCAGCGGCTTTGTAGCCTTTGGCTTCCAGGGCACTGGCCAGGTCCAGGGTCGCTTGCTTGGTGCGCACGAACATGATCAGGGCGTCGAAATCTTCCACTTCCAGCAAGCTGAGAACGGCAGAAGTCTTCTGGTCAGCGTGAACCAACAGGTGAGCCTGTTCGATCGCGGTAACGGTCTGGGTCTTGCTCTGGATCTTCACGTGCTTCGGATCGCGCAGGTGGCGCTCAGCGATGGCACGGATCGATTGCGGCAGGGTGGCCGAGAACAATACGGTCTGACGGGTTTCCGGCATGGCCTTGAAGATAACTTCCAGGTCATCCATGAAGCCCAGTTTGAGCATTTCGTCTGCTTCGTCGAGAACCAGGTGGTTCACGGTCGCCAGAACTTTTTCGTCGCGACGCAGGTGGTCGCACAGACGGCCCGGTGTGGCGACAACAATCTGTGCGCCATTACGGATTGCTTTCAATTGTGGGCCCATCGGCGCGCCGCCGTAGACAGCCACAACAGTTACGCCCGGCATTTGCTTGGCGTAGGTTTCGAAAGCGGTTGCAACTTGTAGCGCCAACTCACGAGTTGGGGCCAGGATCAGAGCTTGCGGCTCGCGCTTGGACGGATCAATGCGGTGCAGGATAGGCAGGGCAAAGGCAGCGGTTTTACCGGTACCGGTTTGCGCCTGACCAATCATATCGTGACCGGCGAGAATGATCGGGATCGACTGCTGCTGAATGGCCGAAGGCTCTTCATAGCCGGTAGCGACTACTGCAGCGACAATATTGGGATGAAGTTCAAGAGCGGCGAAGCCGCCGATTTCCTGGGTCATGGGTCTGCCTCTAAGTGCATCCGCAAAGACCCATGCTCCAAAGCTGCGCATGCCGTGTTGAGACTCAAGAGTCGCCCTGGCAGCTTTGTCGGCGGGGATTTGCGAAAACGAATGAATGAAAAGAATCGTCAAGGGAGAGTCCGCAGTACGGACGTGCAGCCGAAGCTGACTTCGGGGAATTGCTCTACCTAAACGCGGCCCGGCTAAAGGCCGGCGCGCACTATACCGGAATTTGCCGAAAAAGGGAGCTTTTTTTATCGCAAAACTCCCGCATACGGCGTTCTGTCACAGGCTTTGCGGATAATCGTGCAAGCGTCTATTTTTCAAAGGCCCGGCCCAGCGGGCGATGGCGCTAAAACGGTTCATCTTGAAGACCCGGACCGCCGGTCTGACTCCCCTTCCCGCCCGAGGATATGCACCATGAAAGAGCTCGACACCCGCCGTGTGAGCCGTGAAAAGCGCGGTCATGTCCTGTTGATCGGCCTGGATCGGGTAGCCAAGCGCAATGCTTTCGACCTTGACCTGCTCAACGAGCTGAGCCTTGCCTATGGTGAGTTCGAAGCGGACAGCGATGCGCGGGTTGCGGTGGTATTCGGTCACGGCGAGCACTTCACCGCCGGGCTGGATCTGGTCAACGCCAGCGCTGCGCTGACCGAAGGCTGGCAGGCTCCGTCTGGCGGCTGCGATCCGTGGGGCGTATTTGCCGGCCCCCGGGTCAGCAAACCGGTAATCGTCGCCGCGCAGGGTTACTGCCTGACCATCGGCATCGAGTTGATGCTGGCCGCCGATATCAACCTGTGCGCCAGCAACACGCGCTTCGCGCAAATGGAAGTGCAGCGCGGGATCTTTCCCTTCGGCGGCGCCACATTGCGCCTGCATCAGGTCGCCGGTTGGGGCAATGCAATGCGCTGGATGCTGACCGGCGACGAGTTCGATGCTCACGATGCGCTGCACTTGGGCCTGGTACAGGAAGTGATGGCCAGCGAGGATTTGTTACCAAGGGCCATTGAATTGGCTGAACGGATTGCCCGACAGGCACCTCTGGGTGTGCAGGCGACGTTGATGTCGGCGCGACAGGCGCGTTACGAAGGGGAAACCGCCGCTGCGCACGGGTTGCCGGCGCTGGTGAAAAAGTTGCTGAGCAGCGAGGATGCCCAGGAGGGGGTGCGGTCGCTGGTGGAGCGGCGGCCCGGCATCTTCAAAGGCTGCTGAGATTTGCGTCGAAATAAAGATCGCTATCGCGGGCAAGCCTTGCTCCTACAGGTTTTGTTTCATCCGCAAGGACACGAAAACTGTGGGAGCATGGCTTGCCCGCGATGAGGCCCTCACGGGCACCGAATCATGTCGCCGGGCGAATCGCCTTGATCAACGACTGCAACGAATACCCCAACCGCGGCGCCAGCCCTTCGGCCCGGGATACCAGGCCTTCCATATCCAGCTCCTGATCCAGGTCAGACGGCACGATCAGAATCACATTGCCCTCCTTCACCGGCAGCTCCCAGTAATGCCGATGATAGAGCCCGCGCAGCAACGCGGCGCCCAACGGCTTGCCATCATCGGTGGCCCATTGATTGATCACCAGCCAGCCACCCGGGTTGAGGCGTTTCTGGCAGTTTTCCAGGAAAGTCCACGCCAAGTGTCCGGCTCCCGGGCCTACGTCGGTGTAAAGATCAACGAAAATCAGGTCCGCGGGCTCGGCGGTGTCGAGCAACTCCAGCGCATCACCCACACGGATGTAAAGACGCGGATCGTCATCCAGCCCCAAATATTCGATGGCCAGGCGCGGCACATCCGGGCGCAACTCAATGGCTTCGACGTCGTCCAGCGGCAGGAATTTGAGGCAAGCCTGGGTCAATGTGCCTGCACCGAGGCCGAGGAACAATGCCGATTCCGGCTGTTCGTGGCACAGCGCGCCAATCAGCATCGCCCGGGTGTAGTCATATTCGAGCCAGCTCGGGTCGGCGGTGAACACGCAGCTTTGCTCGATGGCATCGCCGAATTCGAGAAAACGGTAATCAGCCACTTCCAGCACACGAATCACACCAAATTCGTCCTGCACCTCGGCGAGCAAATGCTCGACGCGCTCCTCAGTCATTTCGTCTCCCGATCGCTGCCAGGCCCGGCAACGCAACACACCGCAACATGAAGCGGCAAAGGCGCGATTGTCCGCGAAGCGACGGGAACAGGTCACGCACTAATTGCTGATAACATGGACGCCCGAGCGTAAAACACTAGAGATGATGATGAGCCAACCCTGGAGCCCTGACAGCTGGCGCGCCTTGCCGATCCAGCAACAACCTCAATATCCCGACGCTGCGCATTTGCAGCAGGTCGAGCAAACGCTGGCCAGCTATCCACCGCTGGTGTTTGCCGGCGAAGCGCGGGAATTGCGTCGTCAGTTTGCCGAAGTGACCCAGGGCCGCGCGTTTCTGTTGCAGGGCGGCGATTGCGCCGAAAGCTTCGCCGAGTTCTCCGCCGCAAAAATTCGCGATACGTTCAAAGTGTTGCTGCAAATGGCAATTGTCATGACCTTCGCGGCCGGCTGCCCGGTGGTCAAGGTTGGACGCATGGCCGGGCAATTCGCCAAACCGCGTTCAGCCAACGACGAGACCATCGACGGCATCACCCTGCCGGCCTACCGTGGCGACATCGTCAACGGCATCGGTTTCGACGAAAAAAGCCGTGTGCCGGACCCGGAACGCCTGCTCCAGTCCTATCACCAGTCCACCGCCACCCTGAACCTTTTGCGCGCCTTCGCTCAGGGCGGGTTTGCCGATCTGCATCAGGTGCACAAGTGGAACCTGGACTTCATCGCCAATTCGGCCCTGGCGGAAAAGTACAGCCACCTCGCCGACCGCATCGATGAAACCCTGGCCTTCATGCGTGCCTGCGGCATGGACAGCTCGCCGCAACTGCGCGAAACCAGCTTCTTCACCGCCCACGAAGCGCTGCTGCTGAACTACGAAGAAGCCTTCGTGCGGCGCGACAGCCTGACCAACGATTACTACGATTGCTCGGCGCACATGCTGTGGATCGGCGACCGCACCCGCCAGCTCGACGGCGCCCACGTCGAATTCCTGCGCGGAGTGAACAACCCGATCGGGGTCAAAGTCGGCCCGAGCATGAATCCTGACGACCTGATCCGCCTGATCGATGTGCTTAACCCGGACAACGACCCCGGTCGCCTGAACCTGATCGCCCGGATGGGCGCGAACAAGGTCGGCGATCACTTGCCGCAGCTGATTCGTGCGGTGCAGCGTGAAGGCAAGCAAGTACTGTGGAGTTCCGACCCGATGCACGGCAACACCATCAAGGCCAGCAGCGGCTACAAGACCCGCGACTTTGCCCAGATTCTGGGTGAGGTGAAGCAGTTCTTCCAGGTGCACGAGGCGGAAGGTTCCTACGCCGGTGGTATCCACATCGAGATGACCGGGCAGAATGTCACCGAGTGCATCGGTGGCGCGCGGCCGATTACCGAAGACGGGTTGTCGGATCGATATCACACCCACTGCGACCCGCGGATGAATGCCGATCAGTCGCTGGAACTGGCGTTCTTGATTGCAGAGACCTTGAAGCAAGTTAGGCGGTGAGTCATTAAATCTTTGGTTGCCTGACAGGCAGCCATAGCGGGCAAGTCGAATCGTCGCACCGCCGCTCCCACAGGGATAGCGTTGTACACATAATTTGTGAATGGCGCGGTCATTGTGGGAGCTGGCTTGCCAGCGATGGCGTCAGCTCAGTCACCCTCAATCTGCGCTAATGCCACCCGCAACCGATCCGCACTCGCCCTTGGGCAATTCAACTGCACCCGCTCCAGCCCCAACCAGTCCGCCATCCGCCGCAGATTCACCGCCAACGCCAGCATCCCTTCGTCATCCAGCCCCGCCTCTTCCTCATGCACCGCATGCACTGCCAGCCGCCCTGCCGCCCGTTCGGCGCGCAAATCGACTCGCGCGGCAATCCGCTCGTTGTGCAAAAACGGCAAGACGTAATAGCCGTAGACCCGTTTTTCCTGCGGTGTGTAAATCTCCAGCCGATAGCGAAAATCGAACAGACGCTCGGTGCGGCTGCGCTCCCAGATCAGCGAATCGAACGGTGAAAGCAGTGCACTGGCCTCGACCCTGCGCGGCACCTTGGGCTCGGGCAGGCAATAGGCCGGTTGCTTCCAGCCCTGGACTTCGCAGGTGAGCAACTCGCCCGCCTCGACCAATTCAGCCAGACGCGGGCGGCTGTCGCCGGGGTTCAGGCGGAAGTAGTCGCGCAAGTCTTTTTCGGTGCCCACGCCCAAGGCTGTCGCGGCATGCACCAGCAAGCCACGCAGGGCCTCGGCTTCAGTGAGCAACGGCAGCGCCAGAACCTGTGAAGGAATGACTCGCTCCGGCAAGTCATAAAGCCGCTCGAATCCGCGCCGGCCAGCCACGGTCACTTCGCCGGCGGCAAACAACCATTCCAGCGCGTGCTTTTCCGCACTCCAGTCCCACCATGGCCCGGCCCGTTCCTGACGGGACGACAGGCTGCCGGCGCCCAACGCGCCCAGTTCTTCAACCGAGGCCAATACCCGGCGAATGGTGTCTTGCTGTTCACGACCGAAACGCGCCAGTTGTTGATAAATGCCTTCGCCACGCGTGGCACGCTGCATGCGCCAGCGCATCAGCGGGTACATCGACATCGGCAGTAACGACGCTTCGTGGCCCCAATATTCAAACAGCGTGCGACGTCGCCCCGAACTCCAGGCAGCCTGGTCGAGCAAGTCAGAAGAATAGGAACCCAGACGGGAAAACAGCGGCAGGTAGTGCGAGCGCACCACGGCGTTGACCGAATCGATTTGCAGGAGACCCAGCCGTTCGATCAGGCGGTTGAGCTGGGCAGACTTGATCGCCGCTGGCGGCTGGCGCCCGTTGAACCCTTGGGCGGCCAGTGCCAGACGCCGAGCCTGTTTGAGGGTAAAGGACAACGTTGCGGGCATGAGCATCTCCTTGTCTGCTCGCAACCTACCTCACCGGTAAGGGGTTTGTGTAGCGTCGTTCTCATCATTTATTGATCGGGTTCATTTATGCATCGGGTCGTTCCAGAACGGCTTGATCGACTCGTGCTCGACATCCGCCCGGCTCATGCCAATGTCCTTCAATGCCTCGTCGCTCAGGCTTGCCAGCAGTTCGCGCTCACGATGCAACTCGTACCAGCGGCTGATCTTGTGCAGCAGATCGGATATCAGGTGAACCGAATGGTGTTCTGTGCCTTGGAACTCATGTTGACCTTTCATCTTGTTGCCCTCCGTTTGGATGGCTCCAGTCTCGCGCCGGGTCTAAGATCAATCCAACAAATGTTTCTGATGGCAATCATCTCGGAGATTGATGTATGTCGAGCTACCCGACGATCGATACCGAAGTGTTGCGCACCTTTGTCGCGATTGCCGACCAGGGCGGCTTTACCCGCGCCGGTGAATTGGTCCATCGCACCCAGTCGGCCGTCAGCATGCAGATGAAACGGCTGGAGGAAGACGTGCTGCAGCGCCAGTTGTTCCAGCGCGACGGCCGTCAAGTGCGGCTCACCGCCGAGGGCCAGGTGCTGCTGGGGTATGCGCGGCGCATCCTCAAGTTGCACAGCGAAGTCTTCAACACCCTGCGCGAGCCAGACATGATCGGCACCGTGCGCATTGGTACGCCAGACGATTATGTGATGCGTTTCCTCCCGGGCATCCTGCGGCGGTTTGCCCAGTCCTATCCGCTGATCCAGATCGAAGTGCATTGCGAATCATCAAAACAATTGCTGATGCGCCAGGACCTGGACCTGTCCATCGTCACCCGCGAACCGGGCAGCGAAATCGGCCAGTTATTGCGCAAGGAGCGTTTTGTCTGGGCCGAAGCGCAATGCTACAGCGCCCACGAACAAACGCCGCTGCCGCTGGCCATGTTCAACAGCGATTGCTTCTGCCGCCTGTGGGCCTGCAACGCCCTCGATGCCCAAGGCCGCGATTACCGCGTGGCGTACAACAGCGACAGCCTGTCGGCGATCATGGCGGTGGTCAGTGCCGGCCTGGCGGTCACCGCGCAGCTGGAAAGCCTGATCACCGCGGACATGCGCATCCTCGGTGAAGCTGAAGACCTGCCGTTGCTGCCCGAGGCCAGCATCATGCTCGTGCGTAATCTGCACAATCCGTCGCCGATCACCGAATGCCTGGCCGAACACATCGTCGAAGGCTTCAAACTTTAAAGGCGAGCATCACCGCACAAAGCACCAGGAAACCGCAGAACAGCGCGCGCAACAGGCGCTCCGGCATGGCGTGAGCAATCTTCACGCCCCAACTGATGCTCATCAGTCCACCGATTGCCAGCGGTACGCCCACCCACCAGTCCACTTGATGATGCACGGCATAGGTCACCAGAGTGACGCCGGTGCTTGGCAATGCGAGCGCCAACGACAAACCCTGCGCGACCACTTGAGTGGTGCCAAACAGGCTGGTCAGCACGGGCGTTGCCACCACTGCCCCGCCCACGCCGAACAACCCGCCCATGGTGCCGGATGCAGCACC
>NZ_RCNW01000186.1:0-4663 GCF_004307605.1 Pseudomonas sp. Sample_24 | reverse complement strand
TCGAAAACTACGGCGTGGCCATCGCTGACGGCCCACTGAAAGGCCTGACCGCTCGTGCCGTGGTGGTTCTGGACGAGAATGACAACGTGCTGCACAGCGAACTGGTCAAGGAAATCGCTGAAGAGCCGAACTACGAAGCAGCGCTCGCTGCCCTGAAATAAGCATACCTTTACAAAGTTTAACGCCTCCTAATCTCCACAATGCTGTTCAGTTAAGAGATAGAGCGAGTAATCAGTAACCTGTGGAGGGGGAGCTTGCCGGAGCGCCGCATCGTCCCGCTGGACCGCTTAGCAGTCCCATTTTTGGGGCCGCTTCGCGCTCCAGCGGGAGCAAGCTCCCTCGCCACAGGTGCAGTGTTCGTCCTTAACTGAATAGCATTACCCCTCTGTCCAGGCCGTTTTCATTTGTGTTTCAGTGTCTTGGATAAATCTTCTGTTACGTAAGCCGAAGGTAAATTGCCGGTAAAGGCACTTTGCTTAATCCCCGCCAGTGCTTATCGTTCAGCCTCATGTAAAACAAGCCCACGCGCCCAATGGTTGATCATTCAATGCAATCCTCTGCTTCCCGTAGTCCTCGTCGCTGGCTGTTCGGCCTGCTTGTCCTGCTGGTCATCGCTGGCCTGTGCTGGAAATTCTGGCCCGGCAGTACTGCGCCCAAAGAGGGGGCGGGGCAGAAAGCCGTGGCCGGACACACAGGCCGTTCGGGCGGTATGCGTCCGGGGTTCGGCGGGGCGTCCGGGCCCGTTCCGGTGCGTGTGGCGCCGGCGGTCACCGGTGACTTCCCGCTGTATTACAAGGCGCTGGGCACGGTCACCGCGCTGAACACGATCAATGTGCGCAGCCGCGTGGGCGGTGAGCTGGTCAAGATCCATTTCGAGGAAGGGCAGATGGTCAAGGCCGGCGATCTGCTGGCCGAGATTGATCCGCGTCCTTACCAGAACGCGCTGCTCCAGGCCGAAGGCACCTTGCTGCAGAATCAGGCGCAACTGAAGAACGCCCAGGTCGACGTCGAGCGCTATCGCGGCCTTTATCGCGAAGACAGCATCGCCAAGCAGACCCTGGACACCGCCGAAGCACTGGTCGGCCAGTACCAGGGCACGGTCAAGACCAATCAGGCGGCAGTCAACGACGCCAAGCTCAATCTCGAATTCACCCGGATCCGGGCGCCCATCGCTGGTCGCGTCGGTTTGCGTCAGCTCGATGTCGGTAACCTGGTAGCGGCCAATGACACCACGGCATTGGCGATCATTACCCAGACACAGCCGATCAGCGTCGCCTTCACCTTGCCGGAAAACAGCCTCGAGACCGTACTGGCCCGTTATCGCAGCGGTGCAAAACTGCCCGCCGAAGCCTGGGATCGCGGCGACACCAAATTGCAGGCCACCGGCGTGCTGCAGAGCCTGGACAACCAGATCGATGTCACCACCGGCACCCTGAAATTCAAGGCGCGTTACGACAACCGTGACCAGGCGCTGTTTCCCAACCAGTTCGTCAATGTGCGCCTGCTGGCCGACACCCTCAAAGGCGTGGTGCTCGCACCTTCGGCAGCGATTCAGTTCGGCACCAACGGCACGTTCGTCTATGCCCTGGACGGCGACAAGAAGGTCAAGATTCGTCAACTGAAGATCGGTGCCAGCGACGGTGAGAACACCGTGGTCACCGAAGGCCTGGCCGCCGGTGATCGTGTGGTGCTGGAAGGCACTGATCGCTTGAAGGACGGCAGCGATGTGGAAGTGGTCAACGATCCGCAGCAAGTGCCGACCAGCCCAGCCGGTCATCTACAGGGCAAATCCGCGGCTATCACGACTGAACCGGCACCTGCCGACAAGGCGAAAAAGGGCGGCGCATGAATCTCTCGCGGCTGTTCATCCTTCGTCCGGTAGCGACGACCCTGAGCATGCTGGCCATTATTCTGGCCGGTGTGATCGCCTATCGGTTGCTGCCCGTGTCGGCCTTGCCCCAGGTCGACTACCCGACCATTCGGGTCATGACGCTCTATCCCGGCGCCAGCCCGGATGTCATGACCAGCGCCGTGACTGCGCCCCTTGAACGCCAGTTCGGGCAAATGCCCGGTCTGACGCAAATGGCCTCCACCAGTTCTGGTGGTGCGTCGGTCCTGACCTTGCGGTTCAGCCTCGACATCAACATGGACGTGGCCGAGCAGCAGGTGCAAGCGGCCATCAACGCCGCCACCAATCTGCTGCCCTCGGACCTGCCGGCGCCGCCGGTGTACAACAAGGTCAACCCGGCCGATACGCCGGTGCTGACCCTGGCCATCACGTCCAAGACCATGCTGTTGCCAAAGCTCAATGACCTGGTCGACACCCGCATGGCGCAAAAGATTGCCCAGATCAGCGGCGTCGGTATGGTCAGCATTGCCGGTGGCCAGCGTCAGGCCGTGCGAATCAAGGTCAATCCCGAGGCGCTCGCCGCCAACGGCCTGAACCTGTCCGATGTGCGCACGTTGATCGGTGCCTCCAACGTCAACCAGCCCAAGGGCAACTTCGACGGCCCGACCCGGGTGTCGATGCTTGATGCAAACGATCAACTGACCTCGCCCAAGGACTACGCCAACCTGATCCTCGCTTACGCCAACGGTGCGCCCCTGCGCCTCAAGGACGTGGCGGAAATCGTCGACGGCGCCGAAAACGAGCGTCTGGCCGCGTGGGCCAACGAAAACCAGGCGGTGTTGTTGAACATCCAGCGCCAGCCCGGAGCCAACGTCATCGAAGTGGTCGACCGGATCAAGGCCTTGCTGCCGAGCATCACCGACAACCTGCCGGCTGGTCTCGATGTGGTGGTCCTCACCGACCGCACCCAGACCATCCGTGCCTCGGTCAAGGATGTGCAACACGAGCTGCTGATCGCCATTGCGTTGGTGGTCATGGTCACGTTCCTGTTCCTGCGTCGGGCCAGTGCGACGATCATTCCGTCGGTGGCCGTGCCCCTGTCGCTGATCGGCACCTTCGGCGTGATGTACCTGGCGGGGTTCTCGGTCAATAACCTGACCCTGATGGCCCTGACCATCGCCACCGGTTTTGTGGTGGACGATGCGATCGTCATGCTGGAGAACATTTCCCGGTTTATCGAGGAGGGCGACAGCCCACTGAACGCCGCGCTCAAGGGCGCAAAACAGATCGGCTTCACCCTGATTTCCCTGACCCTGTCGCTGATCGCCGTACTGATTCCGCTGCTGTTCATGGCCGATGTGGTAGGGCGCCTGTTCCGCGAGTTCGCCATTACCCTGGCGGTCGCCATCCTGATTTCGCTTGTGGTGTCCCTGACCCTGACGCCGATGATGTGCGCGCGCCTGCTCAAGCGCGAGCCCAAGGAACAGGAACAGGGTCGTTTCTACCGGACCAGCGGCGCGTTCATCGACTGGATGATCGCGGCGTACGGGCGCAAGTTGCAGTGGGTGCTAAAGCACCAGCCGCTGACGCTGATGGTGGCCATCGGTACCTTGGCGCTGACTGTGTTTCTGTACATGGTGGTGCCCAAGGGCTTTTTCCCGGTGCAGGACACCGGGGTGATCCAGGGCATTTCCGAGGCGCCGCAGTCGATTTCCTTCGCGGCGATGAGTGAGCGTCAGCAAGCGCTGGCCAAGGTCATCCTCGCGGATCCGGCGGTCGAGAGCCTGTCGTCCTACATCGGGGTGGATGGCGACAACTCGACACTCAACAGTGGCCGCTTGCTGATCAACCTCAAATCCCACAGTGACCGCGACCTGAGCGCCACTGAGGTGATTGCGCGCCTGCAACCGGAACTGGACAAACTGGTGGGCATCCGCCTGTTCATGCAGCCGGTACAGGACCTGACCATCGAGGACCGGGTCAGCCGCACGCAGTACCAGTTCAGCATGTCCTCGCCGGACTCCGAACTGCTCAGCCTGTGGAGTGGGCGTCTGGTGGAGGCGTTGGCACAACAGCCTGAACTGACTGATGTCGCCAGCGATTTGCAGGACAAGGGCTTGCAGGTCTATCTGGTGATCGACCGTGATGCGGCGTCGCGGCTCGGCGTGTCGGTGTCGAACATCACCGATGCGCTGTATGACGCCTTCGGTCAGCGGCAGATTTCCACGATCTACACCCAGGCCAGCCAGTATCGGGTGGTGCTGCAATCGCAATCCGGCGAGAAAATCGGCCCGCAGGCGCTGGACCAGATCCACGTCAAGACCACCGATGGCGGGCAGGTGCGCTTGTCCAGTCTGGCGCGCATCGAAGAGCGCCAGGCGCAACTGGCGATTACCCACATCGGTCAGTTCCCGGCGGTGATGATGTCGTTCAACCTCGCGCCCGGCGTGGCGTTGGGGCATGCGGTGGAGATCATCGAGCAGGTGCAAAAGGACATCGGCATGCCGATCGGTGTGCAGACCCAGTTCCAGGGCGCTGCCGAGGCGTTCCAGGCTTCGCTGTCGAGTACTTTGCTGCTGATCCTGGCGGCGGTGGTGACCATGTACATCGTGCTGGGCGTACTCTACGAGAGCTACATCCACCCGATCACCATTCTCTCGACCTTGCCCTCGGCGGCGGTCGGCGCCTTGCTGGCGTTGATCCTGAGCGGCAATGACCTGGGGATGATCGCGATCATTGGTATCATTCTGCTGATCGGTATCGTCAAGAAGAACGCGATCATGATGATCGACTTCGCCCTCGACGCCGAACGCA
>NZ_RCNW01000299.1:0-4710 GCF_004307605.1 Pseudomonas sp. Sample_24 | reverse complement strand
CACAGTTCCCTGTCCCAAACCGCTTGCGAAACGGCGTCAAGTGTACCATGCCGCAGCCAGGAGTTTCTCTGGCGCAGCGCCTTCTGCAAGCGTTGCCATGTCGACATGAATCGGGGTTCCACGTGGAACACACCCCAATCGAGAAACTGCCGACGAATCTTCGGTGCCCCTTCAAGCAGGCGAAAACTGTCCGGGTTGATCAGCTGCAAGGGCAGGATTTCGGCCAACTGCGCGGCACTGCGCGCGTTCTGCCCATCGATGCGGATCTGGAATTCACCCTGACGATCCCGCGAGATGCCCAAGGCGCTCTGCCCACCCTCGGCAAGTTCGACCTGTCCGAAGACAGTGCACGCCAATTGCTCATACTGAATGACCGGCAACAGCCGGGTACTGCGAAACGAACGCGCAAGCCCCAGCAGGTGAATGGCTTCCAGCACACTGGTTTTGCCGCTGCCGTTGGCGCCGTAAAGAATATTGATTCGGGGGGAGGGGGAGAAGGTCACCGGGTGCAAATTGCGCACCGCGGTGACCGAGACGCGACTTAAGGACATCTAGCTTCTGCTGAACATGATTACAGACGCATCGGCATGACGACGTAAGCCGAATCGTCGTTGTCAGACTCTTGTACCAGCGCACTGCTGTTGGAGTCAGACAGGATCAAACGAACCTGCTCGGTGGTCATCACGCCCAGTACGTCGAGCAGATAGCTAACGTTGAAGCCGATTTCCAGGGAGCCACCGTTGTACTCAACGCCAACCTCTTCTTCCGCTTCTTCCTGCTCCGGATTGTTCGCCTGGATTTTCAGCTGACCGTTGGCCAGTTGCAGACGGATACCGCGGTACTTTTCGTTGGACAGAATCGCCGTGCGGCTGAAAGCTTCACGCAGTGCCTGACGGTCACCGAGCACCACCTTGTCGCCGCCCTTGGGCAATACACGTTCGTAATCCGGGAATTTACCGTCGACCAATTTCGAGGTGAATGTGAACTCGCCGGTGGTGGCGCGAATGTGGTGCTGGCCCAGGACGATGCTGACGATACCGTCCGGCTCGGTCAGCAAACGTGCGAGCTCAAGGATACCTTTGCGCGGCACGATAACCTGGTGACGGTCCGGTTGACCGATATCGGCCTGCATCGAGCACATCGCCAGACGGTGTCCATCGGTAGCCACGGCGCGAATGATGCCGGCCGAAACCTCCAGCAGCATGCCATTAAGGTAATAACGCACGTCCTGTTGAGCCATGGCGAAACTGGTGCGCTCAATCAGGCGGCGCAGTTTGCTTTGCTCCAGGCTGCAGGTCAGCGAGCCAGGGCCTTCCTCGACAGTCGGGAAATCGTTGGCCGGCAGGGTCGACAGCGTAAAGCGGCTGCGCCCGGCCTTCACCACGAGCTTCTGTTCGTCGACCTTGATGTCGATCAGCGCGTCGTTTGGCAGGCTTTTGCAGATATCCATCAGTTTGCGCGCAGGCACAGTGATGGAGCCGGTTTCAGCAGGCTCTTCGAGTTGCACACGACCGACCAGCTCGACTTCCAGGTCGGTACCGGTCAGCGACAGTTGCTGGCCTTCGACAACCAGCAGCACGTTGGAAAGCACCGGCAAGGTCTGTCGGCGCTCGACAACGCCTGCGACCAGTTGCAGGGGTTTCAACAGGGCTTCGCGTTGAATGGTGAAATGCATGGTCTAGTCCCTTGCCTTAATAGCTGCGCTGGTGTTCATCAAGTGGTCAGTGTACGCAGCAGGTTCTTGTAGTCCTCGCGGATGTCCGCGTCGGATTCCTTAAGTTCGTTGATCTTGCGACACGCGTGCAAAACCGTCGTGTGGTCACGACCGCCAAACACATCGCCGATTTCCGGCAGGCTGTGGTTAGTCAGTTCCTTGGACAACGCCATGGCCACCTGGCGCGGCCGGGCGACCGAACGCGAACGGCGTTTGGACAGCAGATCGGAAATCTTGATCTTGTAGTACTCGGCGACGGTGCGCTGAATGTTATCCACAGAGACCAGTTTATCCTGCAGCGCCAACAGGTCTTTCAGGGATTCGCGAATCAGCTCGATGGTGATGTCGCGGCCCATGAAGTGCGAGTGGGCGATCACGCGTTTGAGCGCACCTTCCAGCTCGCGGACGTTGGAGCGAATACGCTGGGCGATGAAGAACGCCGCGTCATGAGGCAGTTCGACTTTGGCCTGGTCGGCCTTCTTCATCAGGATCGCCACTCGGGTTTCGAGTTCCGGCGGCTCGACGGCAACCGTCAGGCCCCAGCCGAAGCGGGATTTCAGGCGTTCTTCAAGGCCTTCGATTTCTTTCGGGTAGCGGTCACTGGTGAGAATGACCTGCTGGCCGCCTTCAAGCAGGGCGTTGAAGGTGTGGAAAAACTCTTCCTGGGAGCGCTCTTTGCGCGCAAAGAACTGAATGTCATCGATCAGCAAAGCGTCCACCGAACGGTAGAACCGCTTGAACTCGTTGATGGCATTGAGCTGCAGAGCCTTGACCATGTCCGCGACGAAGCGCTCGGAATGCAGGTACACAACCTTGGCATTCGGGTTCTTCTTTAATAGGTGGTTACCCACGGCATGCATCAAGTGGGTTTTACCCAGACCTACGCCGCCATACAGGAACAACGGGTTGTAACCGTGTTTAGGGTTGTCCGCCACTTGCCAGGCCGCAGCCCGGGCCAGTTGGTTGGACTTGCCCTCAACGAAATTCTCGAAGGTAAAAGTGCGGTTCAGATAGCTGGTGTGCTTCAGCGCGCCTTCTACCTGAACGGTGCGCTGTTCGGAACGAACCGGAGCCTGTTGCGAACTGGCGCCCGCCATCGGATCGAAGCTGTCACGGGAAGGCTCTTCCTCAGTGACTTCGGCGACTTTTTGCGTCGCACGCTTGGTCGGCGCTGGAGCCGGGGGCTGCGTACTGGCCGGGGCAGATGCAGCCTGAGCCTGGGACGCGGCCGCCGCCAGCGGTGCATTCGGTGCTGCACGCGGCGCCGAACTGCGCTTGCTGCCTATTAATAAGGAAAGCGCTGGCGCCATACCGTTGCCGTGCTCATCCAGTAATTCCAGGACGCGGCCAAGGTACTTTTCGTTGACCCAGTCCAGGACAAAGCGATTGGGTGCATAGACACGCAACTCGTCGCCTTCGGCTTCGACCTGTAGTGGACGGATCCAAGTGTTGAATTGTTGGGCAGGCAGCTCATCGCGCAGAAGCTCCACGCACTGCTGCCAAAGTTCCACTGACACGGATATCCCCTAAGTTGAAAGCCGGTGAGGCAAAAACAAGCGGCCATTGTACGCGACCAGACGTCGACTTATCCACACGTAGGTGCTCCCTCGAACAAGAAGAATCAGCCATTTATACGCAAAAAAGACGACCAATGGTCTGTGCATAAGCTCTGTGGATAACCTGGCCTGAGCTCATTGCACAACTGGGGGTGAAGCTCTGTGGGTAACCCGCCTGTGGATAAAGTAGCCTTTCACACACAGGTTATCCGACAGTGCAGCACAGGCTGAACACGGTTTTCCACTGTAGTTGTCATCCTCTGTACATCACGGAAAACAAGGTCTTCATTCAGTTATCCACAGATAACCGCGTCCTAAGCTTTTATAAGCTTTACAGAAAAGCTTTAAATACTCTCCTTCTTTATTTTTATGTTTAGCGTTGGTTTCGTACCCGCCAAACCCCTGGAGATCTATTTATAAGGAAACGCTGGTTGGAAATTGACCTGAAGGCTTGCTTTCTCTAGAATCCCCGGTCTCTTAAAACGGGGGCCATTCCGGCCCGTTGTGGACGAACCAGGTAACACGACAATGAAACGTACTTTCCAACCAAGCACTATCAAACGCGCTCGTACCCACGGTTTCCGTGCTCGCATGGCTACCAAGAACGGTCGTGCCGTACTGTCGCGTCGCCGCGCCAAAGGTCGTGCGCGTCTGGCAGTTTGATAAGCCGGCACTGGAGGTGAGTCAGGACTTCAGTCGGGAAAAGCGTCTGCTTACACCCCGGCATTTCAAGGCAGTCTTTGACTCCCCTACCGGCAAGGTTCCGGGGAAAAATCTCCTGCTCCTTGCGCGCAACAACGATCTTGATCACCCCCGTCTCGGGTTGGTTATCGGGAAAAAGAGCGTAAAGCTCTCCGTCGAGCGCAATCGCCTCAAACGTCTGATGCGCGAATCGTTTCGCCTCAACCAGGATTCACTGGTCGGCTGGGACATCGTTATCGTCGCGCGCAAAGGTTTGGGTGACGTAGAAAACCCCGAATTGATTCAGCATTTCGGCAAACTCTGGAAGCGTCTGGCACGCAGCACGCCGGTACCAGCAGTCAAAACCGAAACTGTAGGGGTAGACAGTCCCGATGCGTAAACTGGCACTCGTTCCGATCCAGTTTTATCGCTATGCCATTAGTCCCCTGATGGCCAGTCACTGTCGTTTCTACCCCAGTTGTTCCTGCTACGCGTTAGAAGCCATTGAAAACCATGGCCTTCTTCGCGGTGGCTGGCTGACCTTTCGTCGTTTAGGTCGCTGTCATCCGTGGAATCCCGGTGGTTATGACCCGGTTCCACCTATCCCTACCTCCCGTTCTTCTTCGATGGCCGAGTAATCATGGATATCAAACGCACGATCCTGATCGTCGCCCTGGCAATCGTGTCCTACGTTATGGTTCTTAAATGGAACCAGGACTATGGCCAGGCTGCCCTGCCGACTCAGAATGTTGCTTCCAG
>NZ_RCNW01000306.1:0-4729 GCF_004307605.1 Pseudomonas sp. Sample_24 | reverse complement strand
ATGCTGGACGACCCGATTAACCGCGCCATGGTCGAGGTGATCAACCACATCGGGCATGTCATGGGTAAGCGCACAATTGCCGAGTTTGTCGAAACGACTCAGATCGAACAGGCTTTGCTGGAGATTGGTGTAGATTATGCTCAAGGGTATGTCATTGAACGCCCGCAGTTGTTTACCTGCGATAGTCTCCAGAGTCGTCCGGCCAGGCCTCAGCCTTTGTTGTTCAAGGCCCCTGGCACGTTCCGTTGAAATCTCTCGCTGATCTAATAATCACAATCAAAAGGAGCTCGACAGTGATCGACACATTCAACCGAACCGGACCGCTCATGGAAGCTGCGAGTTACCCTGAATGGGCTCAGCGCCTGATCAAGGACTGCAGCGAGAGCAAGCGCCGGGTGGTCGAACACGAACTGTATCAACGCATGCGAGATAACAAACTCAGTGCGAAGACCATGCGCCAATACCTGATCGGTGGTTGGCCGGTGGTCGAACAGTTCGCGTTATACATGGCCCAAAACCTGACCAAGACCCGATTTGCCCGCCATCCGGGCGAAGACATGGCGCGTCGCTGGCTGATGCGCAACATTCGGGTCGAATTGAACCACGCCGATTATTGGGTGAACTGGAGCCGTGCACACGGCGTCAGCCTGGAAGATCTGCAGGCACAACAGGTTGCCCCGGAACTTCACGCCCTCAGCCATTGGTGCTGGCACACCAGTTCTTCGGATTCGCTGATCGTTGCCATTGCCGCCACCAACTATGCCATTGAAGGTGCGACCGGCGAGTGGTCGGCGGTGGTTTGCTCCAACGGCGTGTACGCCGCTTCTTTCCCTGAGGAAGAGCGCAAGCGTGCGATGAAGTGGCTGAAAATGCATGCCCAGTACGACGATGCCCATCCTTGGGAAGCGTTGGAAATCATTTGCACTCTGGCGGGGATTAATCCGAGCAAAGCCCTGCAGGTGGAGCTGCGTCAGGCAGTGTGCAAGAGCTACGACTACATGTACCTGTTCCTGGAGCGCTGCATGCAGCTTGAGCACGCAGAGAAGGCACCGGTAACCCGTGAGCGACTGGAATTGGCCGAAAGCTGATCCCGAGAAGCCGCTGTAGAACTGTGGGAGCCAGCTTGCTGGCTCCCACAGTCTTTTGTGCAGCGAGCAACGGCTCAGCCTGCCATCGCCAACCGATTACGCCCCTCGCGCTTGGCCACATACAGCGCATTATCAGCCCGTCGCACCAGGCTTTCGGCAGACTCGCCAGGCAGCAGGGTCGAGCAACCGAGGCTGACAGTCAGTTGAATCGAGCGCCCATCGGCGATGTATTCCTCGCTCTGAGCGGCAAACCGCAGGCGTTCACCGACCAGGGCAGCAGCTTCCCGGCTGGTGTTCGACAGCAGAATCAAAAACTCCTCGCCGCCGAAACGAAACACCATGTCGACGTTGCGCAACTGATGTTTGATCGAAGCAGCAACTGCCTTGAGCACGTCATCACCCGCACTATGACCATGGGTATCGTTGATCTGCTTGAAATGATCGATGTCCAGCATCAACAACGACAACGGTTGCAGATGGCGCCGCGACAGATCTATTTCCCGCTGCAGGGTCTGATCCATCGCGATGCGGTTGCCGGTGCCGGTCAACGGGTCGCGTAACGCGCTTTGAGTGGCTGCGCGGTACAGCAGGGTATTGCGCATCGGATACAGCAATGTCGCCAGCAGCGATTCCAGGTTGCCCTGTTCCTGCTCGCTGAAGCGCTGGTTGCGGCGAAACACCAATTCACCCAGATGTTCACCCTCATGGCTGAGGCTGTAGCTGATCGAGTGGTGGCCGCGTTGACCAAACTCAAGGCGCAGGTCACTGCTCTTGTGCTCGTAGCTCAAGGCATCCAGCGGGACCAGGCGCTGAACTTCAACAAAGAACAGGCCGAGAATGCGTTGGGGTTCAAGACTGGTTTGCAGTTGCAAGCTCAATTGCTGGCGCAGTTTCGCAAGGCTGGCAGGTCTTTCTGGAGAGGGTTGCTGCTGACCAAAACCCAGGCGCTGCAATTTGGCGCTATCGAAGTCAATTGCGTTGGTCTGGGAAGGTGATTTCATATGGCGTGCGCCCTTGAGCAGTAAGGCTGTGTCTTACAAGCTGGGTGAGAGCGGCTTTAGGCTGCGCGTCAGTACTGGTCCGTCAGCCCCGTAGGACATTTCGTACAAGTTTAATCGGCTTTGTAGAAGATTTGGAGCCTGTCGACTGCAGCTCCGCCCGGTTCGCGTTCACACGGCGTATGTGAGCAAGTGCAGAGCGAAAGTCGTGCCAAATCAGGGGTGTTGATAAGTTCTTATAAATCAACTGTTTAGAAGATTTAAGAACGGTTGTGGTGCATGCGCTGACATTAGTTTGACTGGAGTTTCACTTCGGCCTCGGTGCCGCGACGGAAATTCGCCGCGGCACAAAAGCGACGTACGGCATTACTGGGCGTTAAAAGCTTGCCCGTTGATGCCTGTGCTGTCCGGACCCATCAAATACAGGTAGACCGGCATGATCTCCTCGGGCGTCGGATTGTTGAGTGGGTTTTCTCCCGGATAGGCCTGGGCGCGCATGCTCGTGCGGGTGGCGCCCGGGTTGATGCTGTTGGAGCGCACTGGCGCCACGGTGTCGACTTCGTCTGCCAGGGTTTGCATCAAGCCTTCAGTGGCAAACTTGGAAACGCCATAGGCGCCCCAGTACGCGCGGCCCTTGCGTCCAACGCTGCTGGACGTGAATACCACCGAGGCGTCCTTGGACAGCTTGAGCAGCGGCAACAAAGTGCTTGTGAGCATGAACATGGCGTTGACGTTGACTTGCATGACCCGCATGAAGTTTTCGCCTGACAGTTGTTCAATCGGCGTGCGCGGGCCAATGATCGATGCGTTGTGCAGCAGGCCGTCGAGGTGACCGAATTCAGTTTCAATCATCGCCGCCAGCTCATCGTATTGATGGGGCAGGGCGGTTTCCAGATTGAACGGAATCACCGCCGGTTGCGGGTGACCTGCGGCTTCGATTTCGTCGTAGACCTGAGTCAGGTTGGCTTCGGTCTTGCCCAGCAACAGCACGGTTGCGCCGTGAGCCGCATAGGTTTTAGCGGCGGCAGCGCCGATGCCACGGCCAGCGCCGGTGACCAGAATGACCCGATCCTTGAGCAAGTCGGGGCGGGCGGAATAATCGAACATAAAAAACCTCACGACAATTCAACAATAAGGCCGGCACTGAACCTGTGGCGAGGGAGCTTGCTCTCGCTCGGCTGCGAAGCAGTCGTAAAACCTGCAAATTCAGTGTGCCTGATAGATTGCAGTGGCAGATTAAAGGGCCGCTTCGCAGCCCAGCGGGAGCAAGCTCCCTCGCCACAAAAGCATCTCTACTCAGCAGCTACACAAAGCGCTATCAAGCACTTTGCGCAACTCCAGTGGATGATCGACCACCACATCCGCTCCCCAGTGCCGCGGGTTGTCGTCCGGGTGGATATAGCCGAACGTCACTGCCGCAGTCTTGGTCCCGGCATCGCGACCCGATTCGATATCGCGCAGGTCATCGCCCACGAACAGCACGCTGGCCGGATCCAGATCGAGCATCTTGCAGGCCAGGATCAACGGTTCCGGGTCCGGTTTGCTGTTCTTCACATGGTCCGGGCAGATCAGCAAGGCCGAGCGTTCGGCCAGCCCCAGTTGTTGCATGATCGGTTCGGCGAAGCGCAGCGGCTTGTTGGTGACCACGCCCCAGATCAGGTTGGCCTTCTCGATGTCCGCGAGCAGTTCGCCCATGCCATCGAACAGTTTGCTGTGCACCGCACAACCGACGAGGTAGCGCTCCAGGAACTCCAGACGCAACGCCTCGAAACCCGGCGATTCCGGGTCCATCGAGAACGTTACCGCGACCATCGCCTTGGCGCCGCCGGAGATCTCGTCGCGGATGTGTTTATCGTTGATCGGTGGCAAGCCACGGTCGGCACGCATCGCCTGGCAGATCGCAATGAAATCCGGCGCGGTGTCGAGCAGGGTGCCGTCCATGTCGAAAAGAACTGCTCTGATACGCATCGGCTTACTCCTCGCGCAGGGTCTGGATCATGTAATTGACGTCCACGTCGGACGCCAGTTTGTAATGCTTGGTCAGCGGGTTGTACGTCAGGCCGATGATGTCCTTGACGGTCAGCCCGGCCATGCGGCTCCAGGCACCCAGCTCGGATGGGCGAATGAATTTCTTGAAGTCGTGGGTGCCGCGCGGCAGCAGCTTCATGATGTATTCGGCGCCGACGATGGCGAACAGGTACGCCTTCGGGTTGCGGTTGATGGTGGAGAAAAACACCTGGCCCCCCGGCTTGACCATACGGAAGCAGGCGCGGATCACCGAAGACGGGTCCGGCACGTGCTCGAGCATTTCAAGGCACGTGACCACATCGAACTGTTCCGGCATTTCTTCGGCCAGGGCTTCGGCGGTGATCTGCCGGTATTCGACGCTCACGCCGGATTCCAGTTGATGCAACTGCGCGACCGCCAGCGGCGCTTCACCCATGTCGATACCCATCACGGTGGCGCCGCGTTGAGCCATGGCTTCGCTGAGAATGCCGCCGCCGCAACCGACGTCGAGGACTTTCTTGCCGGCCAGGCTGACGCGTTCGTCAATCCAGTTGACCCGCAACGGGTTGATGTCGTGCAGAGGTTTGAATTCGCTTTCGCGGTCCCACCAGCGATGGGCCAGGGCTTCGAATTTGG
>NZ_RCNW01000226.1:0-39916 GCF_004307605.1 Pseudomonas sp. Sample_24 | reverse complement strand
ATTCGGGAGGTAAAGGCGAGATACGTAATTAGTTGTGGCAGACCGTTCGTCTGCCACCGCGCTAGCCCACGGCAGCCGCGGGCTTGCGTGTTACAAAAAAATTATTCGGAGGAGCCTTGCGCCGTTTCCGAAGGATAAGTCGTACGCCACAGCTCAAAACCGCCATCCATGCTGTAAACGTCAGAGAAGCCCTGACTGATCAGGTAAGCGGCTGCGCTTTGGCTGGAATTGCCGTGATAGCAGACCACCACGGTCGGCGCGTCGAGGTCGGCAGCGCGGATGAAGTCCGAGATCGAATGGTTATCCAGGTGTTTGGAGCCACTGATGTGCAAGGCGGCATAGGTGGCCGGGTCGCGGATGTCGACTACGACGGCGCCCTGTTCGCGCAGGGTCTGGGCCTGTTGCGGGGGAATACGTTTGAATTCGCTCATGGCGGGTTCCTGTGGCTCGGCTGTAAGCGCAGTCTAACGCGGGACGCTGACTGACGATGGTTCGCAAATGGATGGGGCGACTGGTGGCGTGGCGGGGTGGCCATGCTCTCCGCATTTGCAGGAGAGGCGTTCAAGGCTGTCGACATTCATCAGTGTCAGGGCGCCGCCCCAGACGCAGCCTGTGTCGAGGGCGAAAATACCCGGGGCGTCGACATTGCCTTCCAGGGCGGCCCAGTGACCGAAGATGATTTTCAGATCCCTGGTCTTGCGTTCCTTGTGCTGGAACCAGGGCTTGTAGCCTGCCGGTGCGGTACCCAGGCCTTCCTTGCTCTTGAGATCGAGTTTGCCTTCGGCCGTACAGAAGCGCATCCGCGTGAAATAGTTGGTGATCACTCGCAGGCGCGTCACGCCTTTGAGGTCGTTGTCCCATTTCGCCGGATCGTTGCCGTACATGCCGTCAAGGTAAGGCGGGAACAGGTTGTCGTCACGCAGCGCGGTTTCGACTTCGGCGGCGCACTTCAGGGCTTTGCGCAGCGACCACTGCGGTGGGATGCCGGCATGCACCAGTGCCAGGTTTCGTGGTTCGTCGTAATGCATGAGCTTTTGCTGGCGCAACCAGTCCAGCAATTCGGCGCAGTCCGGGGCCTCGATGATTTCGAGCAGGGTGTCGCCTTTTTTCAGGCGTTCGATGTTCTGCCCGGCGGCCAGCAGATGCAGGTCATGGTTGCCGAGCACGCACACCAGCGATTCACGGATGCTATAGAGGAAGCGCAAGGTTTCGAGCGATTGCGGACCACGATTGACCAGATCACCGACCAGCCAGAGACGATCCCTGGCCGGATCGAATGAAACTTGTTTGAGCAAGCACTGCAGGGCTCCAAGGCAGCCTTGCAGATCGCCGACGGCATACGTTGCCATCAGTGCAACGACCCCGGCACCGCAAGGCGGAACGGTGCGATGACCGCATCGAAGTGTTTACCATCGTCGGCAATCATCTGATACGTGCCCTGCATGGTCCCGACCCTGGTGGTCATGACCGTGCCACTGCTGTAAGTATGGCTTTTGCCGACGTCGATCAATGGCTGTTGGCCGACCACGCCGGCGCCACGAACCTCTTCCACGTGCCCGTCACCATCGGTGATCACCCAGTGCCGTGACAACAATTTCGCCGGTATCAGGCCATTGTTTTTTACGGTGATGGTGTAGGCGAAGGCAAAGCGGTCGTGTTCGGGTTGCGATTGTTCTGCCAGATAGCGGGTGACGACGCTGACGTCGACCTGATAACGAGGATCGGACATGCAAGAGGCCTTAAAAACGAAGCGGGACGCGGGGCATAGCTGATGAGGTTCAGTCTAGGCCAAGTACCGGGTAGTAAACCAGACATGGGCGCTGGTGTCCTACCCGATAACGCTTGGGTTCTGTCAGACGTCCGCTGGCTTGTGCTGGGATTGTTCGCTGAGTTTGTCAGCCAGGCGCACGAAGGCGGCCAGGTCGAGTTGCTCAGGGCGCAGGCTGCCATCAACGCCGGCGGCTTCGATTTCGGCATTGCTCAGCAGCAGCTTGAGGGTATTGCGCAGGGTCTTGCGGCGCTGGTTGAAGGCTTCGCGTACAACGCGTTCCAGCAGCTTGTGATCTTTGGCAGGGTGCGGCAACACAGCGTGGGGCACCAGGCGCACGATGGCTGAATCGACTTTCGGTGGCGGGTTGAACGCGCCCGGGCCGACGTTGAACAGATGCTCTACCCGACAGTGATACTGAACCATGATCGACAAGCGACCCCAATCACCACCGCCAGGACCTGCCGCGAGTCGCTCGACCACTTCCTTTTGCAGCATGAAGTGCATGTCACGAATCAGGTGAGCGTTATGCAGCAGGTGGAAGATCAGCGGCGTGGAGATGTTGTACGGCAGATTGCCGACCACCCGCAGACTGCCTGGCGCCGCATTCAGGCTGTTGAAGTCGAACTTCAGTGCATCGCCCTGGTGCAGGTTGAAATTGCTCTTGCCGGCAAATTGCTGGTTGAGGATCGGTATCAGGTCCTTGTCCAGCTCGACCACGTCGAGTTGAGCGCCGCTGCCGAGCAGGCCCTGGGTGAGTGCGCCCTGGCCCGGGCCGATTTCCAGCAGACGGTCCTCGGCTTTTGCATGGATGGAGCGCAGGATGCGGTCGATGACGCCGGCATCATGCAGAAAGTTCTGGCCAAAACGCTTGCGCGCCTTGTGTTGGTATTGCTCGTTCATAAACGGGTCTCGGCCATCTGGTAGGCGGTTTCCAGGGCGACTTGCAGGCTGCCGGTGTCGATCTTGCCGCTGCCGGCCAGGTCCAGGGCGGTGCCGTGGTCGACCGAGGTGCGGATGATCGGCAGGCCGAGCGTCACATTGACGGCTGCGCCGAAGCCTTTGTATTTCAGCACAGGCAGGCCCTGGTCGTGGTACATCGCCAGCACTGCGTCGCAGTGCTCCAGATATTTGGGGGTAAACAGAGTGTCGGCGGGCAGCGGACCACGCAGGTCCATGCCTTCGCCGCGCAGGCGCTCTAATGTGGGTTCGATGATGTCGATTTCTTCATGGCCCAGGTGCCCACCTTCGCCGGCGTGGGGGTTGAGCCCGCACACCAGGATACGCGGCTGGGCGATGCCGAACTTTTCTTGCAGATCGGCATGCAGGATTCGTGTGACCCGTTCCAGACGCTCCGGGGTGATCGCATCGGCGATCTCGCGAAGTGGCAGGTGGGTGGTGACCAAGGCCACGCGCAAGCCGCGGGTGGCGAGCATCATGACCACTTGCGCGGTATGGGTCAGGTCAGCGAGGAATTCGGTGTGCCCGGAGAAAGCGATGCCGGATTCGTTGATCACACCCTTATGCACCGGGGCGGTGATCATGCCGGCAAAATGTCCATCCAGGCAGCCTTGGCCGGCGCGGGTCAGGGTTTGCAGAACGAAAGCGGCGTTGGCCTTGTCCAGTTGCCCGGCGACGACCTTGGCGTTCAACGGTGTATCCCAGACATACAGGCTGTTGGCTGGCGCGGGCAGATCCGGCCAGTTATCCGGCGTAACCGGCAGCAAGTCGACGGCCACACCGAGCAACGCGGCCCGCTCGAGGAGCAGGTCGCGGCTGGTAATGGCAATCAAGGGGTGTGGCTGGGCTTGCGAGGCGAGCAGCAGGCACAGGTCAGGACCTATGCCGGCCGGTTCGCCGGGTGTCAGCGCGAAACGTTTGGGTTTCACTGCGCTGCCTGGTCGGCGCCAGGGAGTTTGATTTCTACGTACGCTTCGTCACGGATCTGACGCAGCCAGGTTTGCAGCTCTTCGTCGTATTTGCGGTTACGCAGTACGGTCATGGCTTGTTGCTCGCGAGCCTGGGTGGTGCTGTCGGTGGCGCGACGGCCAAGGACTTCCAGGACGTGCCAGCCATATTGAGTCTGGAAAGGCTTGGACAGTTGACCTTGCGGGGTCTTGGCCATCACTTCGCGGAACTCCGGGACCAGTGCGTTCGGATCGATCCAGTTCAGGTCACCGCCGTTGAGTGCGGACCCCGGGTCTTCCGAATAGCTTTTTGCCAGTTCGGCAAAGTCTTCACCCGCTTCGATTCGGCTGTAGAGCGACTGAGCCAAGGCCTTGGTTTTTTCTTCGTCACGGATCGGGCTTGGTTTGACCAGAATGTGGCGCACATGCACTTCATCGCGCATCTGGGTTTCGCCGCCACGCTTGTCGAGGATCTTCAAAATAATGAAGCCGCCCGGTGTGCGCATTGGCTGGGTCACGTCGCCAACCGTCATGGAGCTCAGCAGGCGATCGAAGGGCGGTGGCAGCTGGGCAGCTTTGCGCCAGCCCATGTCGCCGCCTTCCAGTGCGGTTTCACTGGCGGATTTGGCGATGGCCAGCTGACCAAAGTCAGCGCCTTGCTTGAGCTGCTGGTAAACCGCGTCAGCCTGTTTGGCAGCATTCTGAATCGCGTCGGAGTTGGCGCTTTCCGGCGTTGGAATCAGGATGTTGGCCAGGCGGAACTCCTCGGACAACTGCATTTTGCCGAGGTCGGACGCCAGGAAGTTCTTCACTTCCTGCTCGGTTACCTGGATACGTTCGGCCACTCGGCGCTGACGTACGCGGCTGATGACCATTTCGCGACGGATCTGGTCACGCGCGTCGTCATAGGACAGACCGTCGCGAGTCAGGGCGGCGCGGAACTGGTCGACCGACATATTGTTGCGCTGGGCAATAGTGCCGACAGCCTGGTTCAGTTCTTCATCGGTAATGCGGATACCGGAGCGCTCGCCGATCTGCAATTGCAGGTTCTCGACGATCAGGCGCTCAAGCACCTGTTGCTCCAGTACGCTGGCCGGTGGCACGGCAGTGCCGCGCTTGGCGATGGTTTGCTGAACTTCATGGACGCGCTGGTCCAGTTGGCTCTGCATGACTACGTCGTTGTCGACGATGGCCACCACCTTGTCGATGGACTGTACCGCGGCGTTGGCCGCGGTACCCAGGAACAGCGCGCCCAGCAGCAGCGGGCGCAGACAATCAGAAAGCTTGGTCTTCACGTTCACGATAACCTTGGATGCCTTTGTCGAGGAAGCTCTCTACTTTGGAGCCTGTGAGGCCGCCGAGTCCCTTCAGAACAATTTGGAGGAAGACGCCATGGTCGCCTTTTTCGTTTTCCGGAGCGTCTTGACTGGTTTCGTCATAATCGACCCAGTAACGGTTGATCAGGCGCAGTTTCCAGCAGCAGTTGTCGTACTCGAAGCCACCAAAGGCTTCCAGGGTACGGTTGCGGTTGTAGTCATACTGCCAGCGGCTGATGACGTTCCATTGCGGCACGACCGGCCAGATCACCGAGAAGTCGTGCTGGACGATCTTGTAGTAGTCCTTCACGTAGCCAGGCTGGCCCGGGGTGCCATAGTCACCGCCGCCGACCTGCCATTTACCGGAGTTCTGGTCGTAACGAACCTGGTCATTGCGGTAGCGATAGCCGGCGTTGACGACCTTGTTCGGGTTGTCTTCAGGCTGGTAATGGAACATCGCGCTGCCCGAGCGAGGGCTGCGGCTGTCCGGGTCCCAGTTGTAGTCGGCGGTGGTGCGCCAATCGCGGTTCCAGCGATATTCGTATTCCAGCGCATAGGGGGAGACATCTGACTTGGCGTCTTCGCGATCGTTGAAGTCGATGCCTGGCAGTTGGACTTTACGGTCCTTGAAGTACAGGGCCTGGCCGACGCTGATGCGTTGACGCTCAAAACCATCGTCTTCGATCCAGCGGCTGGTTACACCAAGCGACAGCTTGTTCTCGTCGCCGACACGGTCAGAACCGGAGAAGCGGTTATCCCGGAATAGCGACGCATAATTGAAGGTGTATTCGCTGGTGTCGAACACAGGAATGTCTTCCTGATCCTTCTCTGGAACATAAAGATAGAACAGGCGCGGTTCGAGGGTCTGGCGGTAATTCTTGCCGAACCATTGGGTGTTGCGATCGAAATACAGGCCGCTGTCGATGCTGGCGATCGGTACAGCACGGTTCTGGTTGCTGTCGAACGTGCCGTTGAGACGGTCCTGTTCTGCAGTCTGCGCGGCAATCTGGCTCTTGCCGATGCTGTCCAGATCCAGTTGATACTGCGTGTACTGATACTTGAGCTTCGGCGTCAGGAAGCCATAGCTGGCCTCCATCGGGAAGCTGACGGCGGGCGCAAGGTTGAGGCGATCGCCGTTGGCGCGGGCCAGACCTTGTACGTTGGTGTCGAGGCGCGGCTCGACATTACCGTCTTCATCGGTGAAGTTGCCGTTCTTCAAGTCCCGGTCGAACCGCACGAGCTCGGTATCGTAGGTGAAATTGAATCCGCCCGGACGTTCCGGCAGCGCACCGTTGAAGGTGATTTGCGGCAAGCGGTCATACGGCGTGATGTTGGAAACGGTCGCCAGCTGATACGCCTGAGCATTCACGCGAGCGGTGTAGCTGTCACCACGGTAGGTGACCGAACCCTGCTGGTTCACATAGTCAGCGCTTTTCACGCCAATCTGGTCAGTCTGCAGATCCTGGAAGTAATAAGGATCGCTGATCTTGGTGTAGTCGACTTGCGTGAACACGCGCGAGTCGAGACCACCCTTGTGCTGCCAGTTGTACATGTAGCGGGTTTTTTCGTAATCGGTCTGCAGTTTGCGGTCGTCGTTCTCGTCATTGAGGTACGCGGCGCCGAACTGACCTTCGCTGGACTTGGTCAGGTAGCGGAATTCGCCTTCCATCAACAGGCCACGGTCGCTCATGTAACGCGGGTACAACGTGGCATCGTAGTTCGGTGCCAGGTTGAAGTAGTACGGCGTGACCAGCAGGAAGCCGGTGTCGGTGCCGGTGCCGATGGTCGGCGGCAGGAAGCCGGACTGGCGACGGTCGTCGATCGGGAAATAGATGTACGGCGTGTACAGAACCGGAATGTCCTTGACCCGCAGTGTCACGTTGGTCGCAGTACCGAAGCCGGTGGCCGGGTTCAGGGTGATGTTGTTGCCCTTGAGCTGCCAGGCGTTGCTGTTCGGTTCGCACGTGGTGTACGTACCATCCTTGAGGCGGATGATGGCGTTCTCGGCACGTTTGGCGTACAGCGCGTTACCGCGGATACGCGATTTGTGCATCACGTATTCGGCGTTGTCGATTTTGGCTTCACCGGTGTCGAGCTGCACGTCGGCGTGGTCGCCCACGATCAGGGCGCCGTTGTCGCGAACGCGCACGTTGCCGCTCAGTTCACCGCGGCTCTCGGCCTGGTAAAGGTTGGCTTCGTCGGCTTCGACCTGCATGCTGCCCTGGCGCATGACCACGTCACCGGCCAGGGTAGCGACTTGCTCTTCCTGCTTATAACGTGAGGCTTTGGCGCCGATAAAGGTTGGCGCATCGCTTTTATTCGTCTTGTCATTCATGCCAGGACGAATCGGTTCGATATAGGAACCAGAGCAATACGGACCGGTTTCGGCCAATTGCGCTGCGGTGAGCTGTTCACGGGGAACCCAGTCGAGGTGACTGTAGTCTTCGCTACGCGACTTCAGGCCACGGCCTTTGGATTCGGTGACGAGTACGGTCTTGGCGCCAGCGTCCTCGCTGGTACCGCTCTCGGCCGCAGCCTCGTCGGATGCGACTGCGCTGCCGTCATGCACGGGACGCGGAGGCAATGCAGCCGCCGGCGTCTTTGGCGCACAGTCCCAGGCACCCGAAGCAGAGACTGAGCAGTCATACTGTTCCGCGGCGACCACAAAGGAAGTGGCGAGGGGTTGCAAGGCCAGCAGACTGCCGGTTACCAACAACGGAAATTTTTTACGAAACGCGGGGGATTTCAATGCCATCTTATTAGTCCGGGCTTCCTGCGTGCCATCTGCCCGCGGTGTGGGCCGCACGCCTCTCGATGGTCTGAAAAAGATGCTGGATAATAAAGCATGACCCGCTTGACGGCTAGCGCCGTCGGAGACCCTTGCAATGCCTGACCAAGATGTACGTTTGCAACACCTGAAAGTTTGGCTCGATGAGCAATTGGCAATCCTTTTTGCGGATCAGGGTTGGGGTACCGTACCCCCGGCCACGTTGACCGCGGCCAGCAGCGACGCGAGTTTTCGGCGTTATTTCCGATGGGAAGGCGCCGGGAGAAGTTTCGTCGTGATGGACGCGCCACCGCCCCAGGAAAACTGCAAACCCTTCGTGGATATCGCTTTTTTACTGGCGAAATCCGGAATAAATGTGCCGAAAATTTATGCTGAAGACCTCGAGCGCGGATTTCTTTTGCTCAATGACCTGGGCAACAAGACCTATCTGGACGTGATCGACAGCGAAAATGCCGATGCTTTGTTCGACGATGCCCTGCAGGCGCTGTTGGCTTTTCAGCAGTTGCCGATGGTCGCACCCCTGCCGAGTTACGACGTGGCATTGTTGCGGCGCGAGCTCGAACTGTTCCCGCAGTGGTACGTAAAACGCGAATTGGGCATCGAGTTCGACGCCGCGCAGCAAGTGCTCTGGCAGCAAGTCAGCGATTTGTTGATCGACAGCGCGCTGGCTCAGCCCAAAGTCCTGGTCCATCGCGATTACATGCCACGCAACCTGATGCTCAGCGAGCCGAACCCCGGCGTGCTGGATTTCCAGGATGCGGTCTACGGACCGGTGACCTACGACGTGACCTGTCTGTTCAAGGATGCGTTCCTCAGCTGGCCTGAAGAGCGCGTGCGCGGTTGGCTGGAAAGCTATTGGCAGCAGGCTTCGGCGCTGGATATTCCGGTACAACCGGATTTCGAAGATTTCCTGCGGGCCAGTGACCTGATGGGCGTGCAGCGTCACCTGAAAGTGATCGGCATCTTCGCCCGCATCTGTCACCGCGACGGCAAACCGCGTTATCTGGCTGACGTGCCGCGTTTCTTTGACTATATAGATGCAGTGCTCGCCCGCCGGCCTGAGTTGGCGGAGCTGGATGTGTTGCTCGCCAGTTTGCGCGCTGGAGTGAAAGCATGAAGGCCATGATTCTCGCCGCAGGTAAAGGCGAGCGCATGCGCCCGCTGACCCTGACCACGCCAAAGCCGCTGGTTCGCGCCGGCGGTGTGCCGCTGATCGAGTACCACTTGCATGCACTGGCGACTGCCGGTTTTACCGACATCGTGATCAACCATGCATGGCTGGGCCAGCAGATCGAAGATTACCTGGGCGACGGCTCGCGCTATGGCGTCAGGATCCAGTATTCGCCGGAGGGCGAGCCGCTGGAAACCGGCGGCGGGATCTTCCGCGCATTGCCCTTGCTGGGTGATGAGGCCTTTGTCGTGGTCAATGGCGATATCTGGACGGATTATGACTTTGCCGTGTTGCATCAGCCGATTGCCGGGCTTGCTCATTTGGTGCTCGCGAGCAACCCGGCCCATCACCCTGATGGGGATTTCCAATTGATCGATGGGCAGGTCCGTGACGGTCAGTCGGACGCGGCCACCCTGACCTACAGCGGTATCGCGGTGTTGCACCCGCAGCTGTTCGAAGGTTGCTCGGCCGGGGCGTTCAAATTGGCGCCATTGCTGCGTGCCGCAATGTCCGCCGGGAAAGTGTCCGGCGAGCGCCTGAACGGGCAATGGGTCGACGTCGGCACTCACGAACGCCTGTCTGAAGCCGAAGCCCTGATTGAAGCGAGACGCTGACGTGTTGTGGCCAGGGACTCTGATCGGAGCCGGAGCGGGCTTTGCCATTGCCAGCATTCCGGGGGCCATGCTCGGTGCTTTGTTGGGGCAGGCGCTGGATCGGCGCCTGCATCTGCAAAGTTGGGCACATCTGCGGGAAAAGCTCGGCGGTCGCCCGGTTTTGCGCAACGATGAACTGCTGTTCGTGTTGCTCGGCAGGTTGGCCAAGTGCGACGGGCGAGTGGTGGACGGTCATATCCAGCAGGCGCGTCAGGAAATGCGCTCGCTGGAAATGAACGAATCAGCGCAGCGTCGGGCCATTGCCGCCTTCAATCGGGGCAAGTCGGGCAACGACCCGTTGCGCGGATACCTGCGCCGCCTGGGTCATCAGCCCCATGCCGCCGAAGGTGTCCTGCGCGCCTGCTGGCGGATGGTCTGGGCCGATGGTCGCGCGGGGCAACAGGAGCGCGAACTGATCGCGCAATGGGGCAAGTGGCTGGGCTGGTCGACCCGTCAGATCCTGGCGTTGGCCCAAGACTATGAGCCTCAGAAACGTCCAGAGGTTAACCGCGTTACAAGTTATCAGGATGCCTTGCGGCTGCTGGGGGTATCGGCCACCAGTGAGCCGGCGCAGATCAAGCGCGCCTACCGGCGTCTGCTCAGCCGCCATCACCCGGACAAAATTGCCGGCAGCGGGGCGACGGCGTCGCAGGTGCGTGAGGCAACCGAGAAAACCCGGGAGCTGCACAACGCTTACGCGCTGATCCGGCAGCGGCGGGATTTTCGCTAGTCGCCAAGGTGTGTGTCGTCAGTGATTACGCTATCGCGGGCAAGCCTTGCTCCTACTGGATTTGCGTCGTACACGAATTTCGCCATCGACATGAAACCTGTGGGAGCGAGCTTGCTCGCGATAGGGGGCACACGATCTGTCAATCCGCCGCATTCTGCGGATTCAACCAGCCCCGCACCCGGCGAACCAGTTGCTCCTGCTGCGCCTTGTCATTGCCCGGCAACGCCTTGAGCGCTACCTGGCTGAAGGCCGAAGTCTTCAAGCGTTTGCTGGCTTGCAAGCGAGCCAGCGCGGCGTTGCGATCCAGCGGTTTGTCCATGTAAAAGATGTCGGCTGTGGGCAATTTCAGGTTCGGTGCGAGTTGGTCCAGGTCGGGTTTCACTTGCGCCGGCGTTTGCGCGGCAACCATGACGAAGCGTTCGATTTGCGATGGTTGCCGCTCGCTCAGATACCGCGCGGCCCAATAAGCGCCGGTGCCATGGCCCAGAACGACGATGCTGCGGGCGCTTTGCTGTTCGGCGAAGGCTATCGCCGCATCGATACGGGCGAAGATTCTTTCGGCGTCGGCCTTGGACTGTTCTTCACTGGTTTCAGCGACAGGTTTGTCAGGCACTTCAGCTTCACCTCCCGCGACCTGCTCGATAGGGGCGGCGGTGGCCGCGTCCTTGCTGCCGGTATCCGGCGTTTTCGGCACCGGTGGCACTTCGACAAAGCGTGGCGCGATGGCATCGCTTTGCAAGTCCGGCAAGGTGATACTCAGGCTGTTCCATTGCGCGTCTGGCAATTGGCGGCGCAACGGACCGATTGCTTGCGGCCAGTCAACGGTTTCGCCTGCGCCCGGGACGATAATCACCGCGCCTTTGGGCTCGGCGGTATTGGCCGGTTTCCACAGGGCCAGGAACGTGTCGCCGCCCGCTTGCAATTGCTGTTGCTCCTGGGACGGGATTTTTCGCTCGAGGGCGGCCGCTTCTTCCTGGCTACGCTCAGGCAACGGCTGGCGTTCAAGCGGTTTTTCTTCCGCCGGTTGCTCCACGGCGGCAGGTGCCGGGTCGGCGGCCTCGACGGAAAAAGCGCATGGCAGGATCAGCGACAGGCACAATGCTGGCAGTGCCAGGCGGTAGACAGGGGGCATCGGATATTCCAGGCCAGAAGTGATTCCGGCAGCCTAATGGGTTGGTCAGTATTTGTCAGTGTGTGAGAGTTCGATGATGCGTTTTCGCTGCCTGTGGGTTATCGGCTGGTTGTGCTTTCCCTTGATGGGCTGGGCGGCGGCCGCGCCACCGGCGCACGTCGCAGCTTTGTCTGCCGACCAGCAACAATGGCTGGCACAACAGGGCGAGTTGCGTGTCGGGCTGGTGTTGCAGGCTCCCTATGCTCAATACGATCGCCGTTTGCAGCGCTTGTCGGGGGTCAATGTCGAGCTGATGAAATGGCTGGCCAAGTCGCTCAAGGTCGAGCTGAGCTGGCGTAACTTTCCCGATCTCGAGCAGCTTGAGGCCGCCGCGCGTGCCGGTGAAATCGATATCGCCCCGGGACTGAGCCAAACGCCCGGCGGTCTGCGCCTCTGGCAGTTTTCCGATCCCTACATGCGGGTGCCGCAGCTGGTGGTCAGCGACCAGAAAAGCACCGGTGCAGTGGAACTCGAGAAGCTCGACAGCCAGACCCGCGTGGCCGTGCGAATGCCCAGCGCTACCGCCGACTACCTGCGCGGCAACTATCCGCACCTGAACCTTCAGGGCGTGCCGATGGAACGGCAGGCGCTGCAATTGTTGTTGAGTCAGCAGGCTGGCTATGCCGTGGTCGATGAGGCGCAGTTGGGACGGCTGTCGGTCGAACCGGAATTTTCCGGGTTGGTAGTCGTGGGTGATATTGGCCTGCCGCAGTTGCTACGGGTGGCTACGCTGCGCGACAAACCGCAACTGGCCGGCATTGTCGAAAGCGCACTGCGGGCGATCCCGGCCAAGGATCTGGAAACCCTGCACAACCAATGGCTGCAACCCAAGTACCCGCGACTCACCGAATCGCCCGGGTTTTGGCAAAACCTTTGCCTTTTGTTGTTGGTGCTGGCGTTGAGCTGCATGGCCATTGTGCTCTGGCAGCGTCGTCAGCAGCACAGCCTTGAGCAGCGACTGGCGGCCGCGCAGGCCGACATCGCCTTGCGCGCCGCCAGTGAAGAAGCCCTGCGGCTGACCCAGTTTTCCATCGATCAAAGCACTGTCGGCATCCTTTGGGTCAATTGGGACAGTCACGTGCGCTACGCCAACCGTGCCGCCGAAACCATGCTTGGCTATCCATCCGGCGGGATCATCGACCGTCCATTGATCGAGTTCGAACCCGGCCTGCACATGGATCGCTGGTTAAACCTGTGGAAGAGCGCCAGGGCCAGCGACGAAACGCCACAAAGTTTCGAAACCAATTGCTTGCGGGCCGACGGCAGCATCCTGCCGGCCGATGTTTCGCTGAGCTTCCTGCGCTTTCGCGATGGCGAATACCTGGTGGTTTATCTCACCGACGTTACTGAACGTCGCCGCGCCCTGGCAGCGTTGCAGGAAAGCGAGGCGCGGCTGCAGGGGATCGCGGCGAATGTACCCGGACTTGTCTTTCGCCTGGAACGGGCGCCGGTGACAGGTCAGATAGACTTTGCCTACATCAGCGAAGGCAGCGAGAGCCTGGTGGGATACTCGCCGGCGACCCTGGCCCATCGTGACAAAGGCTTGCGCAGCCTGGTGCACCCGGACGACAAGGCCAGTTATCACCAGACCCAGGATCATGCTCTGGATACCGACAGTGACTGGTCCTGGCAAGGGCGGATTCTCACGCGCCAGGGCGAACAGCGCTGGGCGGAAATCAAGGCGATCACCCGGCAACTGGAGGACGGCGCCTATGTCTGGGACGGCATCGTCTGGGACATCAGTGAGAGCAAACGCATCGAATTGGAACTGGCCAGCTCCCGCGAGCAGTTGCGGGAGTTGTCGGCGCACCTTGAGAGCGTGCGCGAAGAAGAAAAGGCGCGGATTGCCCGGGAAGTGCACGACGAGTTGGGGCAGATGCTGACCGTGTTGAAGCTGGAAACGTCCATGTGCGAATTGGCCTACGCGCAGCTCGACCCTGGGCTGAACGAGCGCTTGAACAGCATGAAACGTCTGATCGCCCAGCTGTTCCAGCTGGTCCGCGATGTGGCCACGGCATTACGCCCGCCGATTCTCGATGCCGGGATCGCCTCGGCCATCGAATGGCAGGCCCGGCGCTTCGAGGCGCGCACGCAGATTCCGTGTCTGGTGCAGGTGCCGGACAATTTGCCGGCGCTCAGCGATGCCAAGGCGATCGGTCTGTTTCGCATCCTTCAGGAAGCGTTGACCAATGTCATGCGCCACGCCCAAGCGCATACTGTTGAACTGACACTGACCCGAGAAGGCGAAGTGCTGTGTCTGACGGTCAGTGATGATGGCGTAGGATTCGTCGCCGCAGCTGGCAGGCCAACGTCCTTTGGCTTGGTCGGCATGCGCGAGCGGGTGCTGATCATGGGCGGTGAGTTGTCGCTTGAGAGTGAGCCGGGGGAGGGCACGACCCTGAGTGTGCGAGTGCCATTGGATGAGGATAAATAAGTGATCCGTGTACTGGTAGCCGAAGACCACACCATCGTCCGCGAAGGCATCAAGCAGTTGATCGGCCTGGCCAAGGACTTGCTGGTGGTAGGGGAGGCGAGCAACGGCGAACAATTGCTCGAAACGTTGCGGCATGTACCCTGCGAGGTGGTGTTGCTGGATATCTCCATGCCCGGCGTGAATGGTCTGGAAGCGATTCCCCGGATTCGTGCGCTGAACAATCCGCCGGTGATCCTCGTGCTGTCGATGCATGACGAAGCGCAAATGGCCGCCCGGGCGTTGAAAGTCGGAGCCGCGGGATATGCGACCAAGGACAGTGATCCGGCGCTGTTGCTCACGGCTATTCGCCGGGTCGCCGCAGGTGGTCGTTACATCGATCCTGACTTGGCCGATCGGATGGTCTTCGAGGTCGGCCTGACCGATTCGCGACCGTTGCATTCATTGCTTTCGGAGCGTGAGTTCTCGGTGTTCGAACGTCTGGCCCAGGGCGCCAACGTCAACGACATCGCCCAGCAACTGGCCCTGAGCAGCAAGACCATCAGCACCCACAAGGCGCGCCTGATGCAGAAGCTCAACATCACGTCGCTGGCCGAGCTGGTGAAGTACGCGATGGAACACAAGCTCCTCTGACGCTGTGCCCAATCCCCCTGTAGGAGCCAGGCTTGGCGGCGAAGGCGTCCTCGAAATCGCCTTCGCCGACAAGCCTGGCTCCTACAGGGGGACGGCGCCGGCCGTATCCATTCGCGACAGCCCCTGGATACCCGTTTTGCCGTTGCTTGCGGCCTGCAGCTGACAGCTTGTCGCCGCGTTTGCCAAAACGCGCCATCCTTGTAGGGCAATCCCTACCCCCAACCTTCCATCCGGCTGAGGCGAATCTCTCCTGCGCCCCGATTTGCGCAGGTCCCAGCGTCCACTAGGCTTAGTCCACAGCAGTCATCAACAACAAAGGTGTGGGTATGAGCCAGGTCGATTCAAGTGCAGGGGCCAATGATGTTCTGGTCAGCTTTCGTGGAGTGCAAAAGAGCTACGACGGCGAGAACCTGATCGTCAAAGACCTCAACCTGGACATTCGCAAAGGCGAATTCCTCACCTTGCTCGGGCCGTCCGGCTCCGGCAAGACCACCAGCCTGATGATGCTCGCCGGTTTCGAAACACCGACCGCGGGCGAAATCCTGCTGGCCGGGCGCGCTATCAACAACGTGCCGCCGCACAAGCGCGACATCGGCATGGTGTTCCAGAACTACGCTTTGTTCCCGCACATGACCGTCGCCGAGAACCTGGCGTTCCCGCTGACCGTGCGCGGCCTGAATAAAAGCGACGTCAGTGACAAAGTCAAAAAAGTCCTGAGCATGGTGCAGCTCGATACGTTCGCCCAGCGTTACCCGGCGCAACTGTCCGGCGGTCAGCAGCAGCGTGTGGCACTGGCTCGCGCCTTGGTGTTCGAACCGCAACTGGTCCTGATGGACGAACCCCTCGGCGCCCTCGACAAGCAGCTGCGTGAACACATGCAGATGGAAATCAAACACCTGCACCAGCGTCTGGGCGTGACCGTGGTCTACGTGACCCACGACCAGGGTGAAGCCTTGACCATGTCTGACCGGGTGGCGGTGTTCCATCAAGGCGAAATCCAGCAGATCGCGCCGCCGCGCACCCTCTACGAAGAGCCGAAAAATACCTTCGTCGCCAACTTCATCGGCGAGAACAACCGTCTCAATGGCCGCCTGCACAGCCAGACCGGCGACCGCTGCATCGTCGAGCTGGGACGTGGTGAAAAGGTCGAAGCCCTGGCGGTCAATGTCGGCCGGACCGGCGAACCCGTCACCTTGTCTATCCGCCCGGAACGCGTGAGCCTCAATGGTTCCAGTGAGTCGTGCGTCAACCGCTTCTCCGGAAGGGTGGCGGAATTCATCTATCTGGGCGACCACGTCCGGGTTCGCCTGGAAGTCTGCGGCAAGACCGACTTCTTCGTGAAACAACCGATTGCCCAGCTCGATCCGGGGCTGGCGGTCGGCGATGTGGTACCGCTTGGCTGGCAGGTCGAACACGTTCGTGCGCTCGACCCACTTCTAGAGGCGAACTGATCGCCCTTCTGCTTCACCAACCCTGCACGTGGAGAACAATATCAATGTTGAAATCCCTGAAATTCACAGCTCTGGTCATGGGCATGATCGGCGCCTCGCACGCGATGGCCGCAGGCCCGGACCTGACCGTGGTGTCCTTTGGCGGGGCGAACAAGGCGGCGCAGGTCAAAGCCTTTTACGCACCGTGGGAAGCGGCGGGCAACGGCAAAATCGTGGCGGGTGAGTACAACGGTGAAATGGCCAAGGTCAAGGCCATGGTCGACACCAAAAGCGTGTCCTGGGATCTGGTAGAGGTTGAATCGCCGGAGCTGTCCCGTGGTTGTGACGAAGACATGTTCGAGCAACTGGACCCTGCGCTGTTCGGCAAGACCGAAGATTATGTCAAGGGCGCCATCCAGCCATGCGGCGTGGGCTTCTTCGTGTGGTCGACCGTGTTGGCCTACAACGCCGACAAGCTGAAAACCGCACCGACCAGCTGGGCGGATTTCTGGGACACCAAGCAGTTCCCGGGCAAGCGCGGCCTGCGCAAAGGCGCCAAGTACACCCTGGAATTCGCACTGATGGCCGACGGCGTTGCGCCCAAAGACGTCTACAAAGTGCTGGCCGGCAAGGACGGTCAGGATCGCGCGTTCAAGAAACTCGATGAGCTCAAGCCAAACATCCAGTGGTGGGAAGCCGGCGCACAGCCACCGCAGTACCTCGCTTCCGGTGACGTGGTCATGAGTTCGGCCTACAACGGCCGTATCGCTGCCGTGCAGAAAGAAAGCAACCTGAAAGTGGTGTGGAACGGCGGCATCTACGACTTCGATGCATGGGCCATTCCAAAAGGTCTGGACGCCAAGCGTGCCGAAGCGGCGAAGAAATTCATCGCTTTCTCGGTTCAGCCACAGCAGCAGAAGACCTACTCGGAAAACATCGCCTACGGCCCGGCCAACACCCAAGCCGTACCATTGCTGGCCAAGGATGTCCTGAAAGACATGCCGACCACCCCGGAAAACATCGCCAACCAGGTGCAGATCGATGTCAGCTTCTGGGCTGACAACGGCGAGCAACTGGAACAGCGCTTCAATTCCTGGGCTGCGAAGTAACTGGAGGGCTCGCCCTCCTGTGAGGGCGAGCTTTTGTGGCGAGGGAGCTTGCTCCCGCTTGAGTGCGCAGCACTCACAAAATTGGCAGTGCCAACACGATTTTGGGGCCGCTTCGCAGCCCAGCGCGAGCAAGCTCGCTCGCCACAAGGAATGGATGATCGTTCCCACGCAGAGCGTGGGAACGATCAGTACCAAAAATTCGAAGCGGTATTTACCACTTCTGCAATGACCAAAGATTTCCGGAGTACGCCATGGCTATCGCCGTTCCCGTGAACGCGGGTACTGACCCCACCTTGAAGCAGCGGCTCAAGCATGCCGAGCGGGTCAACCGCTGGAAGGCCCAGGCACTGATCGCGCCATTGGTGCTGTTTCTGTTGCTGGTGTTCCTGGTGCCGATCGTGGCGCTGCTCTACAAAAGCGTGGGCAACCCGGAAGTGGTCGGCGGCATGCCGCGCACCGTGTCCGCCATCGCCAGCTGGGACGGCCGCGGCCTGCCCGCTGAACCGGTTTACAAAGCGGCCGCCGAAGACCTCGCCGAAGCCCGCAAGAATCAAACGCTGGGCGATTTGTCCAAGCGCCTGAACATGGAATTGGCCGGCTACCGCAGCCTGCTGACCAAAACCGCCCGCGCCTTGCCGCTTGCCACCGAGCCGGCCTCTTATAAAGAAGCGCTGGAAGGTCTCGATGAGCGCTGGGGCGATCCGGCCTACTGGCAAGCGGTACGTCGCAACACCAGCAGCATTACCCCGTACTACTTGCTGGCCGCCGTCGATCACCGTATCGACGACCTCGGCGAAATCGCTCCGGCCACTCCGGACCAGGCGATCTACCTCGACATCTTCGCCCGTACCTTCTGGATGGGCCTGATCATCACCGTGATCTGCCTGGTATTGGCCTATCCGCTGGCTTACCTGCTGGCGAACCTGCCGTCGCGCCAGAGCAACCTGCTGATGATTCTGGTGCTGCTGCCGTTCTGGACCTCGATTCTGGTACGGGTCGCCGCGTGGATCGTGTTGCTGCAATCGGGTGGCCTGATCAACAGCGGTCTGATGGCCATGGGCATCATCGACAAGCCGATCGAACTGGTGTTCAACCGCGTCGGGGTCTACATCTCGATGGTGCACATCCTGCTGCCATTCATGATCCTGCCGATCTATAGCGTGATGAAAGGCATCTCGCCGACCTACATGCGCGCCGCGATTTCCCTCGGTTGTCATCCGTTCGCCAGTTTCTGGCGGGTGTACTTCCCGCAGACCTATGCCGGTGTCGGCGCCGGTTGCCTGTTGGTGTTCATCCTCGCCATCGGCTACTACATCACCCCGGCGTTGCTTGGCAGCCCGAACGATCAAATGGTCAGCTACTTCGTCGCGTTCTACACCAACACCAGCATCAACTGGGGCATGGCGACCGCGCTGGGCGGCCTGCTGTTGCTGGCGACGGTCGTGCTTTATCTGATTTACAGCTGGCTGGTGGGCGCGAGCCGCCTGCGCCTGAGCTAAGGGGAGAACGAAATGCTGAGTCCTTACATGTCGCCCATCGAACGGGTGTGGTTCTACAGCTTGCGGATTCTCTGCGGCTTGATTCTGTTGTTCCTGATCCTGCCGGTGCTGGTGATCATTCCGCTGTCGTTCAACTCCGGCAGTTTCCTGGTGTACCCGCTGCAAGGCTTCTCGCTGCAGTGGTATCACGATTTCTTCGCGTCGGCGGAATGGATGCGCGCCCTGAAGAACAGCATCATCGTCGCTCCCGCGGCGACGGTGCTGGCAATGATCTTCGGGACGCTGGCGGCCATCGGCCTGACCCGTGGTGACTTCCCGGGCAAGGCGCTGGTGATGGCGCTGGTGATTTCGCCGATGGTGGTGCCGGTGGTGATCATCGGTGTGGCCAGTTATCTGTTCTTCGCGCCATTGGGGCTGGGCAACAGCTTCTTCTCGCTGATCGTGGTGCATGCGGTGCTGGGCGTGCCGTTTGTGATCATCACGGTGTCGGCGACCTTGCAGGGCTTCAACCACAATCTGGTGCGTGCCGCTGCGAGCCTCGGTGCTTCGCCACTGGTCGCGTTCCGGCGAGTGACGTTGCCGTTGATCGCACCGGGGGTGATTTCCGGTGCGCTGTTCGCCTTCGCGACGTCCTTCGATGAAGTCGTGGTGACCCTGTTTCTCGCTGGCCCCGAGCAAGCGACCTTGCCACGTCAGATGTTCAGCGGTATCCGCGAAAACCTCAGCCCGACCATCGCCGCCGCCGCGACGCTGCTGATCGCCTTCTCGGTAATCCTGCTGCTGACCCTGGAATGGCTGCGTGGCCGTAGCGAGAAACTGCGTACCGCGCAGGTTTGACGGCCAGCGATGATCGTTCCCACGCTCCGCGTGGGAACGCAGCCCGGGACGCTCCGCGTCTCAATCCAGAGCCGAACGCGGAGCGTCCGTTGAGGCATTCCCACGCGGAGCGTGGGAACGATCGTGCTACAGGCTCGCTCATTCATGACCTGAATGGCAGACAACCCCCAATCCCCAGCTACTATTGTGCCCAGCTCCCCTATCTATAAGAGGCTGCGCACATGAGTCTTTCCTCTTTCAAAATCGCTCACAAACTGATCACCGGCGCAGGGGCCATCGAGCAACTGTCGGCCGAGCTCACTCGACTGGACATCGACAACCCGCTGATCGTCACCGACGCTGCGCTGGTCAGGTCCGGCACCGTAGAGCTGGCGCTGGCGCAGTTGGGGGATCGAACCTACGAGATCTTCGACCGGGTGCTGCCCGATCCGGAAATCGCCATTGTCGAAGACTGCATGCGGGTCTACCGCGAAGGCGGGCATGACGGCTTGATCGGCCTGGGTGGCGGCAGTGCCATCGATATTGCCAAGAGTGTTGCGGCGTATGCCGGTTATCACGGCGCGCTGGAGGATTTGTTCGGCGTCGACCAGGTACCGCGCAAAGGCCCGCCGCTGATCGCGATCCCGACCACCGCCGGTACGGGTTCAGAAGTGACCAATGTGGCGATCCTTTCCGACAAGGTCGCGCAATTGAAGAAGGGCATCGTCAGCGATTACCTGTTGCCGGACGTGGCACTCGTCAGTCCGCAAATGACCCTGACCTGCCCGCGCAGTGTCACCGCCGCCAGTGGCGTCGATGCCTTGGTGCATGCCATCGAATCCTACCTGTCGGTCAATGCCTCGCCGATCACCGATGCCCTGGCCATCGGCGCGATCAAGCTGATCGCCCAGGCTTTGCCAAAGGCCTACGCCAATCCGTCCAACCTGCAAGCCCGTGAGGACATGGCTACCGCCAGCCTGATGGCCGGTATGGCGTTCGGCAATGCTGGAGTCGGCGCGGTGCATGCGCTGGCCTATCCGTTGGGTGGTCGCTTCAATATTGCCCATGGCGTCAGCAATGCCTTGCTGCTGCCCTATGTCATGACCTGGAACAAAATGGCGTGCGTCGAACGCATGCAGGATATCGCCGAGGCCATGGGCGTGAAGACCGCGCAGTTGAGCGTCAATGAGGCGGCCGATAAAGCCGTGCAAGCCATGACCGAATTGTGTGCAGCGGTGGAAATCCCCGCGGGTCTGCGCAGTTTCGGGGTGCCTGAGGATGCCATCCCCGCCATGGCTGTGGAAGCCGCGGGCATTGAACGCTTGATGCGCAACAATCCGCGCAAATTGAGCGCGATTGATATCGAGAAGATCTACCGCGCTGCCTACTGATCATCGCGCTCACGGTGCGCGCGCCAAAGCATGAGGTATACAATGCGCGCCATCGTGATTTTGCTCAGAAAAGGTGCGTCATGCAGCCCTTCGTAATTGCTCCGTCGATTCTCTCCGCCGACTTCGCCCGCCTGGGTGAAGAAGTGGACAATGTCCTGGCCGCCGGCGCCGACTTCGTGCACTTCGATGTCATGGACAACCACTACGTGCCCAACCTGACCATCGGCCCGATGGTCTGTGCGGCGTTGCGCAAATATGGCGTGACCGCGCCGATCGACGCGCACCTGATGGTCAGTCCGGTGGATCGCATCGTCGGTGACTTCATCGAAGCTGGCGCGACCTACATCACCTTCCACCCGGAAGCCACGCAGCACGTCGACCGTTCCCTGCAACTGATCCGCGAAGGCGGCTGCAAGTCGGGCCTGGTGTTCAACCCGGCGACCCCGCTCGACGTGCTCAAGTACGTGATGGACAAGGTCGACATGATCCTGCTGATGAGTGTCAACCCGGGCTTCGGCGGGCAGAAGTTCATCCCGGGTACCCTCGACAAGCTGCGCGAAGCACGCGCATTGATCGATGCCTCCGGTCGCGACATTCGCCTGGAGATCGATGGCGGCGTGAACGTCAGCAACATCCGCGAAATCGCTGCGGCAGGCGCCGATACCTTCGTCGCCGGCTCGGCCATCTTCAATGCGCCGAACTATCAGGAAGTCATCGACAAGATGCGTTCCGAATTGGCGCTGGCTCGCCCATGAGTGGTTTTGAGCAGCTGTTCCCGGGAAGCCTGCCAAGGCTGGTGATGTTCGATCTGGATGGCACGCTGATCGATTCGGTCCCCGACCTCGCGGCCGCTGTGGATAACATGCTGCTCAAACTCGGTCGCGCACCGGCCGGTATCGCGTCGGTGCGCGAGTGGGTCGGCAACGGCGCCCCGGTGCTGGTGCGTCGTGCGCTGGCCGGTGGTCTGGATCATTCTAAAGTCGACAATGACGAAGCCGAGCGGGCATTGGAAATTTTCATGCAGGCTTACGGCGCAAGCCATGAGTTGACGGTGGTCTACCCCGGCGTTCGCGATACCCTGAAGTGGCTGCAAAAGCAGGGCGTCGAGATGGCCTTGATCACCAACAAGCCGGAGCGCTTCGTCGCACCGTTGCTCGATCAGCTGAAAATCGGCCGTTACTTTCGACTGATCATTGGCGGTGACACCCTGCCACAGAAAAAACCGGACCCGGCCGCGCTGTTTTTCGTGATGAAAATGACCAACATCCCGGCGTCGCAGTCCTTGTTCGTCGGCGATTCGCGCAGTGATGTGCTGGCGGCGAAGGCAGCAGGGGTCAAGTGTGTGGCATTGAGCTACGGCTACAACCATGGCCGGCCGATTGCCGAAGAGTCGCCGGCTCTGGTGATCGACGATCTGCGCAAGTTAATTCCCGGTTGCCTGGATCCTGCCGCTGAGATAACGTTGCCCGACGCTGTTCAATCCCCTCCTGGAAATCCCATCGTGGTGGTCACTCGCAAACTCTGGATGAAAGTCATCAAGGCCCTGGCCCGCTGGCGTTGGCGCGCCTGACTTGATCCTGGCCGGCTCCCCGGCGCGTTTGCATACCTGACTGTTAGACCCTCAAGCCACGAGGCACATCATGATCCGCGAAGAATTCCTGCGTTTGGCCGCTGCCGGCTACAACCGCATCCCGCTTGCCTGCGAAACCCTGGCCGACTTCGATACGCCGCTGTCGATCTACCTGAAACTGGCCGACGAGCCCAATTCCTACCTGCTGGAGTCGGTGCAGGGCGGTGAGAAGTGGGGCCGTTACTCGATCATCGGTTTGCCATGCCGCACCGTGATGCGGGTTCACGATCATCACGTCAGCGTCACCGTCGATGGCATCGAGACCGAAAGCCACGACGTTGAAGACCCGTTGGCCTTCGTCGAAACCTTCAAGGCGCGCTACAACGTGCCGAGCATTGCTGGCCTGCCGCGTTTCAATGGTGGTCTGGTGGGTTATTTCGGTTACGACTGCGTGCGTTATGTGGAGAAGCGTCTGGGCAAGTGCCCGAACCCGGACCCACTGGGCGTACCGGACATCCTGCTGATGGTGTCCGATGCGGTGGTTGTGTTCGACAACCTCGCGGGCAAGATGCACGCCATCGTCCTGGCTGACCCGGCACAGGAAGACGCTTTCGAGCAAGGCCGCGCCCGTCTGGAAGAGCTGCTGGAAAAACTCCGTCAGCCGATCACCCCGCGCCGTGGCCTGGATTTCAGCAAGCAGCAAGCCGCCGACCCTGTGTTCCGCTCCAGTTTCACCCAGGACGATTACGAAAAAGCCGTCGACACCATCAAGGAATACATCCTCGCCGGTGACTGCATGCAGGTCGTGCCGTCCCAGCGCATGTCGATCGACTTCAAGGCTGCGCCGATCGATCTGTACCGTGCGCTGCGTTGCTTCAACCCGACGCCTTACATGTACTTCTTCAACTTCGGTGACTTTCACGTCGTCGGCAGTTCGCCGGAAGTGTTGGTGCGGGTCGAAGACAACCTGATCACTGTGCGCCCGATTGCCGGCACCCGCCCACGCGGAGCCAATGAAGAAGCGGACCTGGCGCTGGAAAAAGACCTGCTGTCCGATGACAAGGAAATCGCTGAACACCTGATGCTGATCGACCTGGGCCGTAACGACACGGGGCGGGTCTCTGAAGTCGGTTCGGTGAAGCTCACCGAGAAGATGGTCATTGAGCGTTATTCCAACGTGATGCACATCGTGTCCAACGTCACCGGGCAATTGAAGGCCGGTTTGACGGCGATGGACGCACTGCGGGCGATTCTGCCGGCGGGCACGCTGTCCGGTGCTCCGAAGATCCGTGCGATGGAAATCATCGACGAGCTGGAGCCGGTCAAACGCGGCGTCTATGGCGGTGCTGTCGGCTACTTCGCCTGGAACGGCAACATGGACACCGCCATTGCGATCCGCACGGCGGTGATCAAGAACGGCGAACTGCACGTGCAGGCTGGTGGCGGCATCGTCGCCGACTCGGTGCCGGCGCTGGAATGGGAAGAAACCCTGAACAAGCGCCGCGCGATGTTCCGTGCCGTGGCCCTGGCCGAGCAAACCCCGGCAAGCTGAGTTTTCACAAGGAACTCACCGGCAATAGAAAAACGCGTCACCCGAGAGGGTGCCGCGTTTTTTGTGCCTGCTGTTTGCCGGATCAGAAGTCCAGCGCAACCCCGACGGTAAGCCCTTGCTGGGTAAAGTCATCATCCTTGCGGAACGTGTAGCCACCGCGCAACGCCAGGTCAGCCGTCAACTTGTGGCTCACGCCCAGACTCACGCGGTTCAGGTGGCTTTGCGGCGTATAACCATCAAGCGTGAAGTCGAGGGTTGGCAGGCTATTGAGCGCGATATTCACCTTCTGCACATCATCTTCATACTCGCGCTCATAGGCATATTCACCGAACACCAGGGTTTGAGGGGTGATCTGGTATTTGCCCTGCAGCCCGGCGCCGAGACGTTTTGAATCGCGTTTCTGGTCGTCAAAGGTCAAAGCCGTGGAGCGGTTGTCATTTTCCGAATAACCGTCGACTTCAACCTTCGCGTAGTCGGCGCTGATGAACGGCGACAGGTGCCAGTCGCTGCCCGGCTGCGCAATGTCATAGCCAACCCGTGCACCGAAAGCCCAGAGATAGCCATCGGTATCGCCTTTTTCCGAGCCTTCGCTGGCACCCAGATCGAATTTGCGTTTGAGGTCGTCGTAATTGAGCTTGCCACCGGTCAACGCGGCATCGGCCCACCAGCGGTTCTGTTGGAATTGGGCAAACACGGTCGCCAGGTAACTGTTGAGTTTGTAGTCTGAATCGTTATCGCCGGCCTCCAGATTCTGTCGATAGAACCCTGCCGCCACACCCACGCGCCAGGCGTCGTCAAGACGATAACTGCCGCCAATATTCAAGTTATAGCCACTGCCATCCGCGCTGGCGCCGCTGTTTTGACTATCGACATCAAGGTGCTGACCGCCGCCGGCGACGATCGCACGCCATTGCCCGACCGCCTGCCAATTTTCCCAGTCCGATTGCCATTGGCTGCGTAGTTCGTCCTGGTGGGCGCGTAAGGTCGCGTGGGCCATTTCTGGCAGCAGCGTCAGTTCCCAAGGCGCGGCGAGCAAGGAATAGGCATAGTCGGAAATCAGCTTTTGCCCCGTTTCAGTCGGGTGAACGCCATCGTTGTAGATCAGCTTGCTCGGGTCCGGCGTGGCGCTGTTGATACCAAAGGCAGCGTTTTCAGTGCAGCCTTCGCCGCTGAAGCATGTGGCAGTCAAGTTCTGGCCGGTGGCGAGGCCGAAACGCGCGGGGTCGGCGAAGGTTTCCTGCAACAGCAATGGAATATTCAACGGGATGATTTGCGCATCGATGCCCGCCAGCCGATTGACCAGTTGCCGGTTGAAGGCCGCACTCAGTTGCGAGGAGGGCGTCTGCAGCGGGGTGCCATTGATAGCCGGGGTCAGACCCAGGTCAGGCAGCAGCCAGACCATGATGTAACGGGCACCGGCGGTTTGCAGGACCTGAGCGCTGTTGGCCAGGCGGTCCGCAGCGGCATTGGCCTGAACGCCACTTTGCACCCGTCCCTGGAGAAAATCGTTGCCGCCGCCGGAGAGGTAGTACAGGGCGTTCGGATCGGCGCGCAAGTTGTTGGTCGGTAGATAGCCAGCGCGGGTGCGCTCGCCAGTGGCGGAGACGGTAGTGATTGAACTGAGGATCTGGTCGGTGCGGTAGCCGCCCACGGCCCAGTTATTGCCATCGGGCAACCCTTGGCTGGCGCGCGCCGCAGAGGTCGACGCGGCAGTATCGTCCGCGGAAAATCCGAGCCTTGCACCCAGCAACTGCGTCGAGTTGGCGGAATACACTTCGCCACTGCCGTCCTGGTAAGTCGGCCCGGTTCGGTTAGTGAAGCGAAGCGTCGAACCGGGAGGGCCTCCGGTATCGGTGAACTGTCCTGCATCGTTGAGGCTGTCGCCAAACACGATGAAGTTCGAGTAAGGATTAGGCGCGGCCATCGCCTGGGCGCAAGCCATTGCAAGCATGCAACCGGCGATTGGTACGAACAGTGTTTTTCCTGGCATGGGCAAGTCCGTTTTTTTATTGTTTTAGTGGATGAAACGATCGTGCCAAAAACTATAGAAGCAGATGCCATTCGGCGCGAACCCGCCGTTTGTTACCTGAGCTTCGTTCGCGCCATATTGCACGCTCCGCTCGGCTAAGTTACTGTGCCCGGACGTATAAATGAGACCTTCCCCGTGTTGATCGTCAGCAAACTCCTGGATCAAGTCATCAAGGCACACGCCCGTTGGCGTTGGCGCGCCTGAATCCTTCTGCCGGCCCGGCCGGATCTTTACCGCTTTGCCTTCTTAACCCGTGACATACCGCCTTGCCGCGCGATTGCAGCGAACGACAAAGTGCAGGGCGCTGCGGGTAATCCTTCGAAGGCTGTTCAAGTCAGTGAATTCAAGAGGTTCTTAACGCCATGTTGCTGATGATCGATAACTACGACTCTTTTACCTACAACGTTGTGCAATACCTTGGTGAGCTGGGCTCCCAGGTCAAAGTCGTGCGCAACGATGAGCTTACTGTTGCCGAAATCGAAGCCCTCAACCCCGAGCGCATCGTTGTTTCTCCCGGTCCTTGCACGCCGACCGAAGCTGGCGTCTCGATTGACGTCATAAAACACTTCGCCGGCAAGTTGCCGATTCTGGGCGTGTGCCTGGGCCATCAATCCATCGGCCAGGCATTCGGCGGTGATGTGGTCCGCGCCCGCCAGGTCATGCACGGCAAGACCAGCCCGGTATTCCACGAAGACAAGGGCGTCTTCGCCGGCCTGAACATGCCGCTGACGGTCACGCGCTATCATTCGTTGATCGTCAAACGCGAAACCTTGCCTGATTGTCTCGAACTGACCGCATGGACTCAGCTCGAAGACGGCTCGGTCGACGAGATCATGGGCTTGCGTCACAAGACTCTGAACATCGAAGGCGTGCAGTTCCATCCTGAATCGATCCTCACCGAGCAGGGCCATGAGTTATTCGCCAACTTCCTCAAACAAACCGGCGGCACGCGCTAAGGACTTTTCATGAATATCAAGACAGCCCTGAGTCGTATCGTCGAACAGCTCGACCTCAGCACCGATGAGATGCGCGATGTCATGCGCGAAATCATGACCGGCCAATGCACGGACGCGCAGATCGGCGCATTCATGATGGCCATGCGCATGAAAAGCGAAAGCATCGACGAAATCGTCGGTGCCGTGTCGGTCATGCGCGAATTGGCAGACAAGGTCGAACTCAAGACCCTCGACGGCGTGGTCGATGTGGTCGGCACCGGCGGTGATGGCGCCAACATTTTCAACGTCTCGACCGCTTCCGCTTTCGTGGTGTCGGCAGCCGGTTGCACCGTGGCCAAGCATGGTAACCGTGCGGTCTCGGGCAAGAGCGGCAGTGCCGATTTGCTGGAGGCGGCCGGTATTTACCTGAACCTGACGCCGGTCCAGGTGGCGCGCTGCATCGACAACGTCGGTATCGGCTTCATGTTTGCCCAGACCCATCACAGCGCCATGAAACACGCCGCCGGTCCGCGCAAGGAGCTTGGCCTGCGCACGCTGTTCAACATGCTCGGCCCGCTTACGAATCCGGCCGGTGTGAAGCATCAGGTAGTGGGCGTGTTCACCCAGGCATTGTGCCGGCCATTGGCCGAAGTGCTACAGCGTTTGGGCAGCAAGCATGTGCTGGTGGTGCATTCCAAAGATGGCCTGGATGAGTTCAGCCTGGCGGCACCGACCTTCGTGGCGGAGCTCAAGGACGACAAAATCACCGAGTATTGGGTCGAGCCGGAAGACCTGGGCATGAAGAGCCAAAGCCTGCATGGCCTGGCGGTGGAAAGCCCGGCGGCGTCCCTCGAGCTGATTCGTGATGCCCTGGGCAAGCGCAAGACCGAAAACGGTCAGAAGGCGGCGGAGATGATCATGCTCAATGCCGGCGCTGCGTTGTACGCGGCCGACCATGCCAGCAGCCTGAAAGAGGGCGTTGCCCTGGCGCACGATGCGCTGCATACCGGTCTCGCTCGGGAAAAGCTCGAGGAGTTGGGTGCGTTTACCGCGGTATTCAAAGTGGAGAATGAGGGATGAGTGTACCGACGGTTCTGGAAAAGATTCTGGCGCGCAAGGTCGAGGAAGTTGCCGAGCGTAGTGCTCGCGTAAGCCTCGCCGAGCTGGAAAACCTGGCCAAGGCGGCCGATGCACCCCGTGGTTTTGCCAAGGCATTGATCGAACAGGCGAAGCAAAAAGAGCCGGCGGTCATTGCCGAAATCAAGAAGGCTTCGCCGAGCAAAGGCGTGATCCGCGAGAACTTCGTTCCTGCCGACATCGCTAAAAGCTACGAAAAGGGAGGGGCCACCTGCCTGTCGGTACTCACCGACATCGATTACTTCCAGGGAGCCGATGTGTACCTGCAGCAGGCTCGTGCTGCCTGCAAGTTGCCGGTCATCCGCAAGGATTTCATGATCGATCCGTACCAGATCGTGGAAGCCCGTGCGCTGGGTGCAGACTGCGTGCTGTTGATCGTCTCCGCGCTGGACGACGTGAAAATGGCCGAACTGGCCGCCGTCGCCAAAAGCGTCAACCTTGATGTGCTGGTGGAAGTGCATGACGGCGATGAGCTGGAGCGGGCCTTGAAAACCCTCGACACGCCGTTGATTGGTGTGAACAACCGCAACCTGCACACCTTCGACGTCAACCTGGAAACCACCCTCGACCTGCTGCCGCGCATTCCTCGGGATCGTCTGGTGGTGACCGAGAGCGGCATCCTCAATCGGGCCGATGTCGAATTGATGGAAATCAGCGATGTGTATGCGTTCCTGGTCGGCGAGGCGTTCATGCGCGCCGAAAGCCCAGGCACTGAATTGCAGCGCCTGTTCTTTCCGGAGCGCGGCCTTCCTGTCAGCGGTTCAACACTTGACTGAATAAGCATCGCGAGCAAGCTTGCACCTACATTGGAATTTTGGTCTGAACCAATCCCCTGTAGGACTGAGCCTGCTCGCGATAGCGGCATAAGAAACACCTCAGACTCCCTGTCCTACGGAAAACCTTATGACCTCACCTGTCTCCCTGACCATCGAAGCCGGCCTGCAAGCCGAACAAGACTTGCTGGCATCAGTCTGTGCCGGTGATGCAGAGTTCGGTCTGTTGTTCTGGCAACCCAGCGATCAGGCTTTGGTGATGCCACGCCGTTTGAATCGTCTTCCGGCCTTCGATGCTGCCTGTGAGGTCTCGGCAGCAGCGGGCTGGCCGGTATTGTTGCGCGATACCGGAGGCGAACCCGTTCCCCAGTCAGCCACAACAATCAACATCGCCCTGGTTTACGCACCGCCACGCAGCGAAGGCGATTTGAATCGTATCGAATCTGGCTACCGGCGCCTTTGCGACCCGATCTGTCAGTTGCTGGATGAGTTGGGCGGCACCTCGTCCCTCGGTGAAATCGCGGGTGCGTTTTGCGACGGTCGCTTCAACGTCAACCTGGACGGACGCAAGATGGTCGGCACCGCCCAGCGCTGGCGCCAGAGTCAGGGCGGCCAGCGTCCGGTGGGCCTGGTGCACGGGGCGATGTTGATTGATAACGAACGAGAGTCGATGGTCGCGGCGGTCAATCGTTTCAACGAGGCTTGTGGCCTGGACCAGCGAGTGCGAGCCGAAAGCCACATCGCCCTGCACGAGAAATTCACGGCGCCGGATGCACTGGCCCGTCTGGACGAGCTCTACCGTCTGATGCTCAAACAGATGTTCAGTGCCTAGCGTGTGCCAAAGACCACCATGGTCTTGCCTTTGACGTCCACCAGGTTGCGCTCCTCAAGATCCTTGAGCACGCGACCTACCATCTCCCGGGAACACCCGACAATCCGCCCGATTTCCTGACGCGTTACCTTGATCTGCATGCCGTCGGGGTGGGTCATGGCGTCTGGTTGTTTGCATAACTCAAGCAGGCAACGCGCGACGCGGCCAGTCACGTCGAAAAACGCCAGGTCACCCACTTTGCGCGTGGTATTGCGCAGGCGTTGTGCGATTTGTCCGCTAAGCACGTAAAGGATGTCCGGATCCTGCTGCGACAGTTCGCGGAATTTCGCGTAGCTGATTTCCGCGACTTCGCATTCAACCTTGGCCCTTACCCAGGCGCTTCGCTCTTGTTCCAGACCCGCCTGCTCGAACAAGCCCAGCTCGCCGAAGAAATCCCCGGTATTGAGATACGCGATGATCATTTCCCGACCGTCGTCATCCTCAATGAGGATGGTGACCGATCCCTTGATGATGAAAAACAACGTCTCCGAACGATCTCCGGCGCAGATGATGTTGCTCTTGGCCTGATAGCGGCGGCGCTGACAATGCATCAGCAGCTTATCGAGGTTCTTGATCTTGAGTGTGGGGGCAATAGCAACCATGGTTGTATCCCGAAAAAACTGCACGGTATGTTTGATTTTTTTATGAATTGCGCAAGCCGCGGCAAAGGCTGGTTATGCGTCAGCGAATTGGCGTCAGCTTAACAGACACTTCCGACATTATTCGAGAAATTACCTACGAGTCCGTAGGTTGCGTCCCACGACGAGGCCGCCGTCTACCGCGGGGCCTGTGCTAAGCTGGCGACCCTTTTTTATACAGTGGAGTCTTGGCGATGAAGGCACGCATCCAATGGGCTGGCGAAGCCATGTTCCTCGGCGAATCCGGTAGCGGTCATGTCGTGGTCATGGATGGTCCGCCCGACGCTGGCGGCCGCAACCTGGGTGTCCGGCCGATGGAAATGCTCCTGCTGGGTGTTGGCGGTTGCAGCAACTTCGATGTGGTCAGCATCCTCAAGAAATCCCGCCAGGCTGTCGAGAGCTGTGAAGCCTTCCTCGAAGCCGAGCGCGCGACCGAGGACCCGAAAGTCTTCACCAAAATCCACATGCACTTTGTGGTCAAGGGCCGTGGCTTGAAAGAGGCCCAGGTCAAGCGTGCCATCGAACTGTCCGCCGAAAAATACTGCTCGGCATCGATCATGCTTGGCGCGGCGGGTGTCGAAATTACCCACGACTACGAGATCATCGAGCTCGGTTGATTCGACAGTTCTCGAGCACAAAAAAGGCGAATACCACACGGTAGCCGCCTTTTTTGTCCCTTGTAGAAGCGAGCCAGCTCGCTACCTCAGGTCAGATCCGATAAGTACTCTTGGTCATCACCTTGGCCAGCAAGCTCATCCCGAACTTCACCGGCGCCGGAAACCGAAAGCCGCCTGCGTCTAGCGCACTTTCGGCGTGCTGTTCTTCGTCGATGCGCATTTGCTCCAGGATCGCCCGGGACTTTTCATCCTCGGCCGGCAGTTGCTCAAGGTGTTCGTTCAAGTGTTTGCACACCTGATCTTCGGTCGCTGCAACGAAACCCAGGCTGACTTTGTCACTGATCAGCCCGGCAACAGCGCCGATTCCGAACGACATGCCATAGAACAGCGGATTGAGAATGCTGGTGTGGCTGCCCAACTGATGGATGCGTTGTTCGCACCAGGCCAGATGGTCGACTTCTTCTTCGGCGGCATGCTCCATGGCGGCGCGCACTTGCGGCAGCTTGGCGGTCAGGGCTTGGCCCTGGTACAGCGCCTGGGCGCAGACTTCGCCGGTATGGTTGATGCGCATCAGGCCGGCGACGTGCCGGGTCTCTTCATCGCTCATTTTCACGTCCGGCTGCACGATGGCGGGTGACGGGCGGTATGGCTGGCCACTGAAAGGCAGCAAAGTACGCATCGCGGCATCGGCTTGCAGCAGAAGGCGGTCAATCGGCGAGTAGTGACGTTGGGTAGTCATGCTGACCTCCGGAGGAATCTCGGCGGCCAGTTTAACCCAATCGGCCGGGGAAGGTTTGCGCTGGGTCATTGTGCTGCAGTTGCCATGACAATGTTGTGATACCCCGATGGGAGCGCCACTTGGCCGTTCCCATCGGGTGTGTTGTCATCAGCCCGGCGGCCAGTGCATCTGGCGCTGACCCAGCACATGCATATGAATGTGATAGACAGTTTGTCCACCTTCTTCATTGCAGTTCATGACAACGCGAAAGCCCTTCTCACAACCAAGCTCCAAAGCCAGGCGCTGGGCGGTAAACAGAATGTGCCCGGCCAATGCCTTGTCGTCTTCGGTCAGGTCATTCAGGGTGCGCACCGGCTTCTTCGGAATCACCAGAAAATGTACCGGTGCCTGTGGGGCGATGTCGTGGAAGGCCAGAACCTGGTCGTCCTCGTAGATGATCTTCGCCGGAATTTCCCGGTTTATGATCTTGGTGAACAGAGTATCCACAGCTGTTTTCTCCGTTGTTTGGGCTGGCCTGAGTGTACTCATGGGATTTGCCCGAGCCCAGCTTTTTACCTGCCAGACCTTTTAGCGCGGGCAATAAGCCTTGTTGACCATGCCGGTGATTGTCCGGATCAGCCAGCGCGAGCCGAACCGGGACAGGGCGGCGAGCCAGCGATTGCGCCGTCCCGGAATAATGATTGCGCGGTTTTTCTCAAGAGCCCGTACGGTGTAGAGCGCCACTTCTTGCGGGCTCATCAGCAGTTTGCTGTCGGCCAGTTTGTCTGTGTTCAACTGCGCGGTACGGAAAAATCCGGTGCGCGTCGGACCAGGGCAGAGCACCGAGACCTTGACCGCACATTTTTTCAGCTCGACGCGCAGCCCTTCGGAGAAGTGCAGCACGTAGGCCTTGCTCGCGTAATAAGTGCTCATCCACGGACCAGGATGGAACGCTGCGACCGAAGCGACATTCAGGATCTGCCCGCCGCCTTGTAGCGCCATACTGTTACCGATGGCGTGGCATAAACGCGTGAGGGCCAGGATGTTGACTTCGATCAGGTCTTGCTCGGTCATCCAGTCCTGGGCCAGAAAGGGACCGCAGGTGCCGATACCGGCGCAATTGACCAGCAGATCGATCTGACGGTCACCTTCCTCCAACTCCAGCAGGAACCCGGACAACCGCAGCGGTTCCCCCAGGTCGCAGGCGCGGAACAGCACTTCCACGCCAAAGCGTTGCGTCAATTCAGTTGCAATACTTTCCAGCTGATCACGCTGTCGGGCCACCAGAAGCAGGCTGCGTCCGCGGCGGGCCAGCGCTTCGGCCATCGCCAGGCCGATGCCGCTGGAAGCGCCAGTGATCAGAGCGTAACGGGTCATGCAGTTCTCCATCGCAACAGCTCCGCGCCGCGACGCGGGTGTCACGGGTGGGGAGCGCTGTTCATTCTTTGGCAGAGTCTACAGGGGGCTGGGCTTCTTCGGCTGCATCGGCGGCCGAATTTGCGTCAGGTTCGACTTCGACTTCAATTTCGTCGGTGGTGACCGAGCCACTTTGGTAGCTGCTTTCGAGTGTGTTTTCGTACTCATCCTTTATGGCCGAAAGGCCGCCCGCCAGAGCTGCGACGATAAACAGCGCGATCACCACCAGCCATAACGCGGATAACACTTTGACGGCAGTGCTGTTGGGTGGCGGCGGAGCGCCGTACCGGTTGGCAGTCTGGTTACCCGGCATCGCCAGCAGCAACAGCGGAAAGAAACTGCCCACGAACGGCACAAGATTGAGCAACCACAGCCAGCCTGACCAGCCAATATCGTGCAAGCGCTGGACGCTGATCATGATGCTGGCGATGAGGAACGCCAGACAGAGGGAGAAGGCCATAATGCCAGCGATGATCAGGCCGGCAGTCGAGTCGCTGCTGACAAGCGCGAGGCCAATCAGGGCGAATACACCGACAACGGCCATTGTCACAAGTCCAAGCACCATCGACCAGGCGAGAAAACGCAGGCGCCCGATACGTCCTTCAACGCCAAATGGTTTGAGTGTGGCGAACCCTGTAACACCTTCACCGACAATGGCTCGAGGAGGTGCATAAGGAGACTGCGGCTCTGCTATCGCGTCAGCGGGCACATGATCGTGAACGTCGGACAGATGCAATTGGATCGAAGGTTCGGATTCGATACGCGCATCGATGCCGGTGTTCTTCAGAGCCTGGAGGTAGGTCTGTGCATCGGCGTGCGACAGATCGCGCTTGAGGGCAACAGGCCGGCCACTGAACAAGCGTTCGATGGCGGTGACGTCGCTCTTGAACAGCGCCGCGAGATTGAGTTTGGCGGTGCCAATATCGACACCTGGTAGCAGAGCGCCGTCGAACACGATCTTGAAACGGTCTTCGCTCATTGCCGAGGCATCCTTGTCGCGAGAGTTTTAGTACAGCGAGTGTAAGGCCAGCCATGTGGACTGGCCTGTTTTTGTTTCAGCGTGGCCAGCGCTTGGGTAATTGAGCGGCGTGCTCCAGCGCCTTGCGATACTCGGCGTCGAGGCGCGCGACCAATTGGTCAACACTCGGCAGGTCATCGATTTCGCCTACGCCCTGGCCTGCGGACCACACGGTTTTCCAGGCTTTGGCTTCATCGTTCAGCGGCTTGAGTTTAGAGCCGAAATTGACCTCGCCTTTATTTTGCAGCGCCGCCATGTCGAAGCCGGCAGCTTCGAGGCTTTGGCGCATGAAGCTCGCCGGCACACCTGACACCGCTGGAGTATGGACGATGTCCGCCGCTTTGGACGTCAGCAGCATCTCTTTATAAGCGTCGGGTGCATGACTCTCGGTTGTGCCGATAAATCGCGTGCCGAAGTAGGCAAGATCTGCACCGAGCAATTGCGCCGCCAGAATTTCGTGGCCGTGGTTAAGGCAGCCAGCCAAGAGCAAGGTCTTGTCGAAGAACTGCCGGATCTCGGCGATCAGCGAGAACGGGCTCCAGGTCCCGGCATGCCCGCCAGCGCCTGCGGCGACGGCGATCAGGCCATCCACACCGGCCTCGGCGGCCTTCTCTGCATGGCGGCGGTTCGTTACGTCATGGAACACCAGGCCACCGTAGCTGTGGACCGCGTCGACCAGCTCTTTCACCGCGCCGAGGCTGGTGATCACGATCGGCACTTTGTGTTCGATGCAGATATCGAGGTCAGCCTGGAGCCGAGGGTTGCTGTTGTGGACGATCAGGTTCACCGCGTATGGCGCAGGTTCTTCCATTGTTGCCAGTCCTGCTTCGATCTCCTCCAGCCAGGCTTTGAAGCCGCTGCTCTCGCGCTGGTTCAACGCAGGGAAACTGCCTACCACGCCATTACGGCAGCAGGCGAGCACCAGTTGCGGGTTGGATATCAGGAACATCGGCGCTGCCACCACGGGCAAACGCAGACGTTGTTCGAGCAGAGCGGGCAGCGACATTGGAAGTACCCCGGTAAGTTATCTGTTGGAATTAGAACGGCCGAACGACGACCAGAATTACGATTGCCAGCAATATCAGAACCGGCACTTCATTGAACCAGCGAAAAAAGACATGGCTGCGGGTGTTTTCGCCACGGGCAAAACGCTTTACCTGCGCACCGCACATGTGGTGGTAACCGATCAGCAATACCACCAGGCTCAATTTGGCGTGCATCCATCCGCCTTGGCTGAAATAAGCGCCGGGGTTCAGGCTGATCAGCCAGCCGCCGAAGATCAGGGTCGCAATCATCGCCGGCCCCATGATGCCCCGGTACAGCTTGCGCTCCATGATGCTGAAACGCTCCTTACTGACGGTGTCTTCGCTTTGAGCGTGATAAACGAACAAGCGCGGCAGGTAGAACAGGCCGGCGAACCAGCAAACGACGCTGACGATATGAAGCGCTTTAAGCCACAGAAAAAGCATTTTTAGTTATCCCAGGATTCACGGTAGCCGGAATAGTAGAGGCTTGAGCGTCCGCACGTCACCTTGCCGGTTGTCGCAGGCGCGCGCGGCCCCTATTATCGACGGCTTTCCAGTGGGTTCGTTGAGGGCAGGTTTATGGTCAAGGTCGGTATCGTCGGCGGCACGGGTTACACCGGTGTCGAACTGCTGCGTCTGTTGGCGCAACATCCGCAAGCGGAAGTCGTTGTCATCACTTCCCGATCCGAGGCTGGCCTTGCCGTGGCCGACATGTATCCGAACCTGCGCGGCCACTACGACGGTTTGGCATTCAGCGTTCCGGACATCAAGACGCTGGGCGCCTGCGATGTTGTGTTCTTTGCCACGCCCCACGGTGTTGCCCATGCCTTGGCGGGTGAACTGCTGGCAGCCGGGACCAAAGTCATCGACCTGTCGGCGGATTTCCGTCTGCAGGATGCCGATGAGTGGGCCAAGTGGTATGGCCAGCCGCATGGCGCGCCAGAGTTGCTGGACGAGGCGGTCTATGGTCTGCCGGAAGTCAATCGTGAGCAAATCAAGAAGGCGCGCCTGATTGCTGTCCCGGGTTGCTATCCAACGGCGACGCAATTGGGGTTCCTGCCATTGCTCGAAGCCGGCCTGGCCGATGCTTCGCACCTGATCGCTGACTGCAAGTCTGGCGTGAGCGGCGCTGGCCGGGGTGCCTCTGTAGGCTCGCTGTACTCCGAAACGTCGGAAAGCATGAAGGCGTACGCCGTCAAAGGTCATCGTCACCTGCCGGAAATTCGTCAGGGGTTGCGCCGTGCAGCGGGCAAGGACGTAGGCCTGACTTTCGTTCCGCACCTTACGCCGATGATCCGTGGCATTCACTCGACGCTATACGCGACGGTCGTGGACCGCTCGGTGGATCTGCAGGCGCTGTTTGAAAAGCGCTATGCCAACGAACCGTTCGTCGACGTCATGCCGGCCGGAAGTCATCCGGAAACCCGCAGCGTGCGCGGTGCCAACGTATGCCGTATTGCGGTGCATCGTCCGCAGGACGGTGATCTGGTAGTCGTACTCTCGGTGATCGATAACCTGGTCAAAGGTGCTTCGGGGCAAGCGGTACAGAACATGAACATCCTGTTCGGCCTGGACGAACGTCTGGGTCTGTCCCACGCAGGCATGCTGCCGTAAAGCTGGTTTGCACACCAAAAAAGGCCCGTTGAACGGGCCTTTTTGCATTTGCGGATGGCGGTTGGGTTGGTTGATATAGCATAACAATAGTTGACCGCTTTTCTAGGAGAAGCGGATAATGCGCGTCATCACGCAATATGACGGCTTAGCGCCGGGAGATAGTCAGCATGAGCGTCGAATCCTTCACCCCCACGGCTTTGCAATTCACCCATGGTGCCGCGCACAAGGTGAAGAGCCTGGTCGATGAAGAGGGCAATGATCGCTTGAAGCTGCGCGTATTCGTTACGGGCGGCGGTTGTTCAGGTTTTCAGTACGGCTTCACCTTCGATGAAGAAGTGGCCGATGACGACACCATCGTCGAGCGCGAAGGTGTGAGTCTGGTGGTCGATCCGATGAGCTTCCAGTATCTGGCAGGCGCCGAGGTGGATTATCAGGAAGGTCTGGAAGGTTCGCGTTTCGTTATCAAGAACCCGAACGCAACCACTACCTGTGGCTGTGGTTCTTCTTTCTCGATCTGATCAGCACTCCAGCATCACTCAACGCCGCATGGCCGCCAGGCCCTGCGGCGTTTTGCTGTCCGGGCTTTATGCAGGATAGATAGCGCCAAGGACGCGTAGCCCGCGCGCGCCGGTCACACTTGGGCGATTGGCGGCGATGCCTTCGAGGCAGCAGTGAGCGAGCCAGGCAAATGCCATGGCTTCGACCCAGTCGGGATCGACGCCATAGGTTGATGTACTGCTGACTTTCGCCTTCGGAAGCACGCTGGCCAAACGACTCATCAGTGTGGCGTTATGCGCGCCACCGCCGCAGACCAGCACTTCTTGTGTGTCTGTCTGGGCGCCTTGCAATGACTCGGTGATGGTCAATGCGGTCAGTTCAAGCAGCGTTGCCTGCACGTCTTCGGCAGCGAAGGGCGGGAGGTGCGCGAGGTGTTGCATCAACCATGGCAGGTTGAACACTTCCCTGCCGGTGCTTTTCGGGCCTTGGGTGACGAAGAATGGATCACTGAGCAGCGCCTTCAACAGCGTGGGTTGGACCTTGCCACTGGCGGCCCATTGGCCGTCACGATCATAGCTGTCGCCACGTTGCTGATGAATCCAGGCATCGAGCAGTACGTTGCCCGGGCCGCAGTCGAAGCCGCTAACCGGCTTGCCGGGTTCGATCAGGCTGAGGTTGCTGAAGCCGCCGATGTTGAGCACCGCGCGGTTGCCGGGCTGCGCATCGAACAGAGCTTCATGAAAGGCTGGGACCAGCGGAGCACCTTGACCGCCAGCGGCCACATCCCGACTGCGGAAGTCGCTGACCACGGTAATACCTGTCAGCTCGGTCAGCAGCGCGGGATTACCGATTTGCACCGTGAAACCGCGCGCAGGTTCATGGCGAATGGTTTGGCCATGGCTGCCGATCGCGCGAATATCGTCACGGGTAAGGTGCTGTTGAGTGAGGAGGGCGTTGATGCCCTGTGCCGCGAGTTTTACCCAGTTCTGCTGGGCGATGGCGGAGCGGGCAATTTCGTCCGGACCGCTGGCGCACAGGCCAAGCAGTTCTGTGCGCAAGGAATCGGGCATGGGAATGTAGTGGGTGGCGATCAGCCTGATCGCCGAGGTCTGCTCGACCAGGGCAATGTCCAGGCCATCAAGACTGGTCCCGGACATCACGCCTATATAAAACGGCATGACTCAGCGCTTCGCCGAAGCTAGCTGGGTGGCTTTTTCCTGGTCCATACGCGCCATCAGCGGTTGGCTCTGTGCCAGGAAGCGTGCGCGTTCTGCTTTGGAAATCGGATCGGCCATCGCGACTTTCTGGCCCAATGGGTCGACGTGCACGCCGTTTACCTGGAACTCGTAATGCAAATGCGGACCGGTGGACAGGCCGGTGGTGCCGATGTAGCCGATCACCTGGCCCTGTTTGACTGAGCCTCCGGTCTTGATGCCTTTGGCAAAGCCTTGCATGTGGCCATACAGCGTGCGGTAGCTGTTGCCGTGCTGCAGAATCACGGTGTTGCCGTAACCCCCGCGGCGGCCGGCCAGCAATACTTTGCCATCACCCGCAGCCTTGATCGGCGTACCGCGCGGAGCTGCGTAGTCCACGCCTTTGTGAGCGCGGATCTTGTTCAGGATCGGGTGTTTGCGACCCATGGAGAACTTCGAACTGATGCGGGCGAAATCTACCGGAGTCCGGATGAACGCCTTGCGCATGCTGTTGCCATCGGCGGTGTAGTAGCTGCTGTTGCCTTGTTTGTTGGTGTAACGCACGGCGGTGTAGGTCTTGCCGCGGTTGGTGAAGCGTGCAGACAGGATTGGGCCGTTGCCGACAGCTTTGCCGTTGACCACTTTCTGTTCGTAAATCACGTCGAACTCGTCACCCTGGCGAATATCCTGGGCGAAGTCGACGTCGTAGCCAAATACACTGGCCATGTCCATGGTAAGGCTATGGGACAGGCCGGCACGGGCTGCGGATTGTGAAAGCGAACTGTTGATGACGCCGTGAACATACGCGGATCGCACCGTTGGCTTGGCGGTGATCCGGTTGAACATGTAGCCCTTGTCAGTCTTGCTCAGGGTGATGGTTTCAAGGTCGCTTACCTTGCTGTGCAGGCTGCTCAGCTGGCCATCCGGACTCAATTCGAATTCGAGTTTTTGCCCGTGCTTGAGTTGGCTGAACTGCTTGGCCTGCTTGTCGCTGGCGAGCACGTCATGTACCGAAGTGGCCGGAAGACCGACCTTCTCGAAAAGTGTAGAGAGCGTATCGCCCTTCGAAACGATCACTTCCCTGTGGTTGGGAGCCTTCTTTTCTTCGGCGACCGCTACAGCAGGGGCGGGTTCCGGTGCGGCTTCAGCCGTTTGCGGTGTGTCTTCGACGCTGTTTTCGATCTGTGCGAAAGGAGAAGCTGCCGGCTCATTTGTGGCTTGAACGGCTTCAGCAGCGTCTTGATCTTGTGTCAGTTGTTCAGCAGGGCTTTCCAGTTCAAGACTCAGTGTCGTCTTTTTGGCTTCAACATCACTGGAAGGAAATACCAGAAGCGCCAGGCTCAAAAGGGCGGCGATGCCGCTCGCAGCGAGCAGGTGGGTCTTCGGGTAAAGCGGCGGCGCTTTAGACGATTCTTTGGTCATAAGTAGTTTTTTGACTTTGAAAAGATGAATTGGAAAAGATGAATGACATGATGAAGATGAAATAACTGTATAAAATA
>NZ_RCNW01000019.1:0-4771 GCF_004307605.1 Pseudomonas sp. Sample_24 | reverse complement strand
CAGCTCCATGTCCTTGCGCGCCTCGGTGCCGATACGCTTGATGCGCTCGCCCTTGTCGCCAATGATGATTTTCTTCTGGCCGTCACGTTCGACGAGGATCAAGGCATGGATGTGCAGAGTCTTGCCCTGCTGCTTGAACTCTTCGATTTCGACGGTGATCTGGTACGGCAGCTCGGCGCCCATCTGGCGCATGATTTTCTCGCGTACCAGTTCGGCGGCGAGGAAACGGCTGCTGCGGTCGGTGATCTGATCTTCCGGGAAGAAGTGATCGTTTTCCGGCAGGTGATCGGCGATCACGCGCTCCAGGGCATCAAGGTTATGACCGTGCTGGGCCGAGATAGGAATGATCTGAGCGTTCGGCAACTGTTCCTGCAACCAGGACAGGTGCGGCATCAGCTCGGCCTTGTCTTCGATGCGGTCGGTCTTGTTCAGCGCCACGATCAGCGGGCCGGTGACGTACTGCACGCGCTCGAGGACCATCTGGTCTTCGTCGGTCCACTTGGTGCGGTCAACCACGAAGATCACCACGTCGACGTCTTTCAACGCCGCCGAAGCGGTTTTGTTCATGTAACGGTTCAGGGCCTTTTCGCCACCCTTGTGCATGCCCGGGGTGTCGACGTAGATCGCCTGGACGTCGCCCTCGGTCTTGATCCCGAGCATGTTGTGGCGGGTGGTTTGCGGTTTGCGCGAAGTGATCGCCAGCTTCTGACCCAGGATGTGGTTCAGCAGCGTGGACTTGCCCACGTTGGGACGGCCGACGATGGCAACATAGCCACAGCGAGTTGCGTTTGTATCAGTCATTGCCATTCTCCACACCCAGGGCAATCAGTGCTGCGGCGGCCGCTACCTGTTCGGCAATACGACGACTCACACCCTGACCTCGGCTTTTTTCATTCAGTAAGATGATTTCGCATTCGACGAAGAACGTCCGGCAATGCGGTTCACCCTGGATATCCACCACTTCGTAACGCGGCAGTTCGCAACCACGGGACTGCAGGAACTCCTGCAGGCGGGTTTTCGGGTCTTTGTTGGTGTCGACCAGCGTCAGGCCTTCGAATTCTCCAGCCAGCCAGGCCAGCACGCGCTCGCGCGCCACTTCCATGCCGGCATCCAGATAGATCGCACCGATCAGTGCTTCCAGGGCATCGGCCAGAATCGATTCGCGACGGAATCCGCCACTCTTCAGCTCACCGGAACCCAGGCGCAGGTACTCGCCCAGATCGAAACCACGAGCCAGTACGGCCAGGGTCTCACCTTTCACCAAACGCGCGCGCAAACGCGACAATTGACCTTCGCGGGCCAGCGGGAAGCGATCGAACAGCGCTTCGCCTGCAACGAAATTGAGGATGGCATCACCGAGGAATTCCAGGCGCTCATTGTTGCGCCCGGCAAAGCTGCGATGAGTCAGGGCCAGGACCATCAGTTCCTGATCCTTGAAGGTGTAGCCGAGCTGACGCTCGAGACGGCTTAAGGAGACGCTCACGGTTTACCCACGCTGAGTTCGTGGTTGGATTCCACCGCCATCGCCGGGATTTGGCGCAGGCCTGGGACAATTAACGCTGTGTTCAAAAATAACGTCCTGAATATCATTGGCTTCATGCATCTGGCGCCGATTGTGCCGGTTCCAGAAATGCATTCGGCGCTGTGTTCAACAGCGCCGTGTTTGATTACTTGATCAGGCCAACCCGCGAGAAATTCGGCAGGTGACTGAGTTTGGGTTCCGGCCAGCTCATCCAGACTGCAAAGGCCTTGCCGACAATGTTCTTGTCGGGAACCATGCCCAGCAGATCCTTGGGAATGCTCGGATCATCCCAGTAGCGACTGTCGTTCGAGTTGTCGCGGTTGTCGCCCATCATGAAGTAGTGCCCGGCAGGCACCGTCCAGGAACGATCCGGTGCGGCGCGGTAACGGCTCATTTCCTTGCGGATCAGGTGCTCGGCGATGCCGAGTTTTTCCTTGTAGAGCTCGGCACTGCCCAGCGTGCCCGGCTCGGAGCCGACCAGTTGCTCGGCAATCGACTGGCCGTTGACGAACAAGCGCTTGTCGGCGGTGTAACGCACTACATCCCCCGGCAGGCCCACTACACGCTTGATGTAGTTGACGTTCGGATCGCTCGGGTAGCGGAACACCATCACATCGCCGCGCTGCGGCTCGCCGACTTCGATGATTTTCTTGTCGATCACCGGCAGGCGGATCCCATAGGAAAACTTGCTCACCAGAATGAAGTCGCCGACATCCAGGGTCGGTTTCATCGAGCCGGACGGAATCTGGAACGGTTCCACCAGGAACGAACGCAGCACCAGCACGATGAACAACACCGGGAAGAACGACTTGCCGTATTCAACCAGCAGCGGTTCTTTGTTCAGCTTTTCGACAACCACCCTGTCCGGCTGGCTGACGCTGCCCTGATAGGAGGCAATGGCGGCACGCCGACGCGGCGCCAGGATCAACAGATCAAGCAACGCCAACAGGCCGCAGACGAACACGGCGATGACCAGCAACAGCGGGAAATTTAGTGACATAGGACCTAACTATCCAACCTGAGCACGGCAAGGAAGGCTTCTTGTGGAATTTCCACGTTACCGACCTGCTTCATGCGTTTTTTACCGGCCTTTTGCTTTTCCAGCAGCTTTTTCTTACGGCTGACGTCACCACCGTAGCATTTGGCCAATACGTTCTTTCTGAGCGCCTTGACGGTTGTCCGCGCCACAATCTGCCCGCCAATGGCGGCCTGGATTGCCACGTCGAACATCTGCCGCGGAATCAGTTCTTTCATCTTCTCGGTCAACTGGCGACCTTTGTAGTGCGCATTGTCACGGTGCACGATCAACGCCAGGGCATCGACCTTGTCGCCGTTGATCAGCACGTCCAGTTTCACCAGACTAGCCGATTGGTAACGATCGAAATGATAATCCAGCGAAGCATAGCCGCGGCTGGTGGATTTCAGGCGATCGAAGAAGTCCAGCACCACTTCGTTCATCGGCAGGTCGTAGGTCACTTGAACCTGGGTGCCGAGGAACAGCATGTCGACCTGCACGCCGCGTTTTTCGATGCACAGGGTAATGACGTTACCCAGGTGCTCTTGCGGCACAAGAATGTTGGCACGCACGATCGGCTCGCGCATGTCTTCGATCGAAGACAAGTCCGGCAGTTTCGACGGGTTATCGACGTAGATCGTCTCACCGGTCTTGAGCAGCAGCTCGAAGATTACTGTCGGTGCGGTGGTGATCAGGTCCAGGTCGTACTCGCGCTCCAGGCGCTCCTGGATGATCTCCATGTGCAGCATGCCGAGGAAGCCGCAACGGAAGCCGAAGCCCAGGGCGTCGGAGCTTTCCGGGGTGTACTGCAGCGACGAGTCGTTCAGGGTGAGCTTTTGCAGCGCTTCGCGGAAATCTTCGAAGTCGTCGGAGCTGACCGGGAACAGACCGGCGTAGACCTGCGGCTGGATGCGCTTGAAACCTGGCAGTACGTCGACGTCCGGCGTCGAGCTCAAGGTCAGGGTATCGCCCACTGGCGCGCCGTGAATGTCCTTGATGCCGGCGATGATGAAGCCTACTTCGCCGGCCTTCAGGTCAACGGTAGCGGTGTGTTTCGGGTTGAATACGCCGACGCTGTCCACCAGGTGGATCTTGCCGGTGGACTTGACCAGAATCTTGTCGCCCTTCTTCACACGGCCGTGGCGCACGCGTACCAGGGAAACAACGCCCAGGTAGTTGTCGAACCAGGAGTCGATGATCAACGCTTGCAGCGGATCTTCGATGTTGCCGGTCGGCGCAGGAATGGTGGTGACCAGACGCTCAAGCACTTCATCGACGCCCAGACCGGTCTTGGCAGAGCAAGTGACCGCGTCGGTGGCATCAATGCCGATGATTTTTTCGATTTCTTCTTTGACACGGTCCGGATCGGCCTGTGGCAGGTCGATCTTGTTCAGCACCGGCATCACTTCCAGGCCCTGTTCGATGGCCGTGTAGCAGTTGGCAACCGACTGCGCTTCAACGCCTTGACCGGCATCGACCACCAGCAGCGCGCCTTCACAGGCTGCCAGCGAGCGGCTGACTTCGTAGGTGAAGTCAACGTGGCCCGGGGTATCAATGAAGTTCAGCTGATAGGTGATGCCATCGCGGGCTTTGTAATACAGGGTAACGCTGTGGGCCTTGATGGTGATCCCGCGCTCACGCTCAAGATCCATGGAATCCAGTACCTGGGCTTCCATTTCACGCTCGGCCAGGCCGCCGCACATCTGGATGAAGCGATCGGCCAGCGTCGACTTGCCATGGTCAATGTGGGCGATGATGGAGAAATTGCGGATATGACTCAAATCACTCACGGATCAACACTCAAAAAGGCTGCAGGCATAGCCCGCCGAAAAATAGCCGGGAATTGTACCTGATCCACGACGCAAGCGTCACGTTCGCAGGTCAGACGGCGCGTACAAAAACGCCCCGATCTTGCGACAGGGGCGTTTTTCATGACGCGTGAAGCGGGAAATACCCCGCCATCAACCGGCGCGACGCAACAGCCAGAGCCCGGCCAGGGCACAGACACTGGCCGGCACCAGCACCGCAAACAGCGGCGAGAAACCGAACACCAGGCTCGAAGGCCCCAGCAAATCCTGGGCGATGCGGAAGGTGAACCCCACCAGTACACCGGTGAACACTCGCTGACCGAGGGTCACCGAGCGCAATGGGCCGAAGATGAAAGAGATGGCCATCAATACCAGGGCGGCGGTGACCAGCGGCTGCAACACCTTGACCCAAAATGCCAGCCAGTA
>NZ_RCNW01000462.1:0-786 GCF_004307605.1 Pseudomonas sp. Sample_24 | reverse complement strand
TGAAGGCAACTGTGTTGCTGGCCTTGATTTTGACTGGCTCACCGGTTTGCGGGTTTTTGCCGGTACGGGCGCCGCGGTGGCGTTGCAGGAAGGTGCCGAAGCCTACCAGCGTTACGCTGTCTTTGCGGTGCAGGGCGCCGGTGATTTCTTCGAGTACGGCGTTGAGAACGCGGTTGGCCTGCTCTTTGGTGAGGTCTGCTTTTTCAGCAATTGCTGCAGCGAGTTCTGGTTTACGCATATTAGTGAAGCCCCTTTGACGGTTTTTTGTTGTTATGTCCGTGCTGCTCTCTGTGGAACAGCGCCCAAAGCGCCGCAGGTGCTCTACTCTGCGGCAGACGGGAGTGAGGATGGCACGCAGCGAGGAGCCGCGCCAGTATCGGCGCGGCCAATGTAGGGGCAAAACAGGGGTGATTCCGACAGAACGACCGGTATTTACGCCAGCAGTGCCGGAAGCTCTTTGTTCAGGGCCAGTTTCTCCATCACGGCCGCGCCCGTCAGGGCATAACCGAGCAGTTTTCCGCTGGCATCGCGGCATAGCACTTTGATGTCAGCCCCCTGCCCTTCGACCGTCCAGACACCTTCCGAACCCCGAGGAGGCGGGGACACCACCAATGGGCACACCGGGGTTTTTACGGTGATGGGCATCGGGCCGTAGCTGACTGCTGTCGGCTTGCCGGCGAGGGTCTGGGCCAGCGCCCTCGCACAGCTCATCAGGGGCATCACGTACAACAGATTCAGCCCATCGACCTCGGCGCAGTCGCCCAACGCGTAGATATTGGCGTGAGA
>NZ_RCNW01000282.1:0-796 GCF_004307605.1 Pseudomonas sp. Sample_24 | reverse complement strand
TTGCCGTTCAACTGCTCTTCGATACGCAGCAGTTGGTTGTACTTGGAAACGCGGTCGGAGCGGCACAGCGAACCGGTCTTGATCTGGCCAGCCGAGGTGCCCACAGCCAGGTCGGCAATGGTCGAATCTTCGGTTTCGCCAGAGCGGTGCGAGATCACTGCGGTGTAACCGGCAGCCTTGGCCATCTGGATGGCTTCCAGGGTTTCGGTCAGGGTGCCGATCTGGTTGAACTTGATCAGGATCGAGTTGGCGATCTTTTTATCGATGCCTTCTTTCAAGATCTTGGTATTGGTCACGAACAGGTCGTCGCCTACCAGTTGGGTCTTCTCGCCGATCTTGTCGGTGAGGATTTTCCAGCCAGCCCAGTCGGACTCGTCCAGGCCATCTTCGATGGAGATGATCGGGTAACGCTCGGTCAGGCCTTTGAGGTAGTCGGCGAAACCTTCAGCAGTGAACACCTGGCCTTCACCGGACAGGTTGTACTTGCCGTCTTCGTAGAACTCGCTCGCGGCGCAGTCCAGCGCCAGGGTCACGTCGGTGCCCAGCTTGTAACCGGCATTGGCCACGGCTTCGGAGATCACTTTCAACGCGTCTTCGTTGGACGCCAGGTTCGGTGCGAAACCGCCCTCGTCGCCAACGGCGGTGCTCAGGCCACGGGCCTTCAGCACGGCTTTCAGGTGATGGAAAATCTCGGTGCCCATGCGCAGACCTTCCGAGAAAGACTTGGCGCCAACTGGCTGCACCATGAATTCCTGGATGTCGACGTTGTTATCGGCGTGCTCGCCACCGTTGATGA